>NZ_JBDYCV010000002.1:0-95252 GCF_040495915.1 Shigella sp. FJ200513
CTTCAGGGAAAAATATCATCAGATGGCTGCTTAAAAAAAGAACAAATGGTAGTGTCCGCTATTGCCAGTACACCTCACATTTGATGATACCCCTGAACAAGTTGACTGATAGCGGATTACTTGATACAGAAGCCCTACCATATTGCCCTGTGTTCAGTTGCTGTACTCGATAGAATAGTGACTCACTGATTATTGCGGGGTAGTAACCCTGAACTTCTTCACGTCCAGCAGGTGTGAAACATCCAATCACAGCACGATTTCTGAGCAGTTTCTTTACAGCAGTATCAGACCACCCCTTTTGTTTGGGTGTGTATTGATTCAATGACAAGTGACCTTCATCGTTTAAAGTTCTGGTGATAGCCCAAAAGCTTAAACCCTGTAATCTCAGGTCAAATGCTCGTTTAACAACTTCCACTTTATCAGGAATGATTGTGAATGTTCGACGGTCATCATTCAGCCTTAACCATGCAGGACAACGCCTAGATACCTTGATACCTTCGGAGATGAGTTCTTTTTTACGGTTCCATGCAGCTTGGACACGCTCAGACTTTCTCAAACTTTCCTCATGCGCCCGCTGCATTATCAGAATGCTTTTAATCAGGGCTAACGGGTCTTTTAAACTTTCTCGTGTGTAATGTTCTCCATCGCTCAGTGTGACTACATCTACACCAGCCCTTAAGATACGGCGTAATAGCTCAGAAGCAATATCAATATCCTGACGTGACAGACGGTCTAAACTCTCGATTAGTAGCGTATCACCAGCTTTAACAAGCCCTTTCTCGATAGCGGTTAAAAAGTCACCTAGACCACCTTTCAGGTGCTTACCACTAAAAGCACTTTTCCCCAAATCTTTAAAGCTCAAGGATGAATCCAAGTAAAACTCAGGGTTCTTATCAAGCCAGTCAGTAACCAGCTTAGATTGTCGGCGTACAGAGTCCCCTTTCAGTTGTCGTTCACTTGAAAATCTGATGTAGCTGATTGCCCGTCTCATATTCAATACCTAAAATGATGTGTTTAGGAACCCATTATACTGAAGACAATACCGGACCACATATTCAGGGCGGAGTGGCCGGTAACACCAAGCTGCTCAACGTAGAGGGGTAAGAAGGGCATTACCAGACTGAAGGCGGCCCCGGTAAGAAAACAGCCTAGCCAGGCGACGATCAGGTTTCGTTTCCAGTTTATAGGGGTGTCATTTTCACAGGGTGACATAGCAATCCGCTGTTGGTGCGCCAGGCGCGGTGAACATAAGAAGAAAAGATAAACACACTAATTATGCGCCCGACTTCCAGGGGGCGCAATCCAGAGAGCTTTTATCGCTAAATCAGGGGGATTTGCTGTGGTAATGCCGGATGCCATTCTGAAGCATCCGGCATGGGAGATTTAATAGCGTGAAGGAACGCCTTCCGGGCGTGTTTTAAAGCGACGGTGTAACCACATATACTGCTCTGGTGCCATCATGATGCATTTTTCGACCACTTTGTTCATCCACGCGGCGGTAGTTTCGGCATCATCCAGTGGCGGAGAACACTCTGGTGGCAGCATAATCAATTGATACCCTTTGCCATCTGGCTTACGGCGTGGAACGAAGGGCACCAGACATGCGCCGGACATCCGTGCCAGCATCCAGGTTCCGGTCGTGGTCGCAGCCTGCTCAACGGCAAATAACGGGACGAAAACGCTTGAGCGCGGGCCGTAATCATGATCTGGTGCGTACCAGACCACTTCGCCTTTTTTCAGGGCTTTAATCATGCCTTTTAAATCTTTGCGGTCGAGCATCGATTTATTTGAGCGCAAACGGCCCCAGGTTTGTAGCCAGTCAATCAGTGGATTATCGTTCGGGCGGTAAACGCCAATCCCCGGTTCCTGCATACCAAACTGCCGCGCGCCCAGCTCCAGTGTCAGAAAATGGATGCCAACTAACAGGATGCCGCGTTTTTGCGCCTGCACGTCACGAATGTGTTCCATGCCGATCACTTCCGTCCAGCGGGCGATTCGGCGGTCCGGCCAGAACCACGCCATACCGGTTTCCATCAGGCCCATGCCAACGGATTCGAAATTCTTCACCACCATTTTACGGCGTTCTTGTTCGCTCATTTCCGGGAAGCACAGTTCCAGGTTGCGATGCACAATTTTTGCGCGTCGTTTCATAAAACGTAACGCCAGTTTTCCTAATCCACAACCGAGGCGGTAGATAATCGGGTAGGGCAATTGCACGACCAACCAAAGTACGCCAATACCCAACCAGGTTAACCAATAACGCGGATGAAGCAGTGCGGTGGAGAACTTGGGTAGATTCGTCATATCAATCCTGTTTTTCAACCTATACGGGCAATTGTATGTATTGTCGCATTTTTTCGCCCGCAACCAAAATTTGTGGCTGAAGACTGGGCGAAATTGCCGCGCTTGTAAATAACAAATAATTTTTAATGCGCAAATGTAGCGTAAAATGTGTGGATGTTAATTATCGATAATTGCTATATCATGCCGCGGATTTTTACTTTCCCATCTCGCAGGAACCGTACACCATGCCAGTGTTACACAACCGCATTTCCAACGACGCGTTAAAAGCCAAAATGTTGGCTGAGAGCGAACCGCGAACCACCATTTCGTTTTACAAGTATTTCCACATCGCCGATCCTAAGGCGACCCGTGACGCTTTATATCAGCTGTTTACCGCGCTGAATGTTTTTGGGCGAGTGTATCTGGCGCATGAGGGCATTAACGCGCAAATCAGCGTACCTGCGAGCAATGTTGAAACATTTCGCGCGCAGCTCTATGCCTTCGACCCGGCTTTAGAGGGTTTACGCCTGAATATCGCGTTGGATGATGACGGGAAATCCTTCTGGGTACTGCGCATGAAGGTACGCGATCGCATTGTTGCCGACGGTATTGACGATCCTCACTTTGATGCCAGCAATGTTGGTGAGTATCTGCAAGCGGCGGAAGTGAACGCCATGCTTGACGATCCCGATGCACTATTTATCGACATGCGTAACCACTATGAGTATGAAGTGGGGCACTTTGAAAACGCGCTCGAAATTCCGGCAGATACCTTCCGTGAGCAGCTGCCAAAAGCAGTCGAGATGATGCAGGCACATAAAGATAAAAAAATCGTCATGTACTGCACCGGCGGCATTCGTTGTGAAAAGGCCAGTGCCTGGATGAAACATAACGGATTCAACAAAGTCTGGCATATCGAGGGCGGAATTATTGAATACGCCCGTAAGGCGCGCGAGCAGGGCTTGCCGGTGCGTTTTATTGGCAAAAATTTTGTTTTTGACGAGCGGATGGGCGAACGTATATCGGATGAGATTATCGCGCATTGCCACCAGTGCGGCGCGCCGTGCGACAGCCATACCAACTGTAAAAATGATGGCTGCCACCTGCTGTTTATTCAGTGTCCAGTATGCGCGGAAAAATACAAAGGTTGTTGTAGTGAGATTTGCTGCGAAGAAAGCGCGTTACCGCCAGAAGAACAGCGACGCCGTCGGGCAGGACGTGAAAATGGCAATAAGATCTTTAATAAGTCTCGTGGACGTCTGAATACAACACTGGGTATTCCTGATCCAACAGAATAAATATCATTGCCGGATGCGTGCCATCCGGCAACATTTCACTCTTACTTCTGCTGTACGCCTTCCACTGAAATAATCAGATCCACTTCCTGAGAAGCTGGACCTAAATCTGTCTTGATATTGAAGTCTTTGAGCTTAATTTTGCCTTCGGCCTCAAAGCCTGCACGTTTACCGCCCCATGGGTCGTCGCCCTGACCAATTAATTTCGCTTCCAGCGTGACGGGTTTGGTTACGCCATTCAGCGTCAGATCGCCGGTAATATCCAGTTCGTCACCGTCTTTCTTCACGCTGGTGGAGGTGAATGTTGCCTGTGGATATTTTGTGGTATTGAGAAAATCCGCACTGCGAAGATGTTTATCGCGTTCGGCGTGGTTAGTATCGACGCTGGTGGTGTTAATTGTCACATTCACTTTATCGGCAGCCGGATTTTTTTCATCAAAGGTAAAAGTACCGTCGAAATCTTTAAAGGTGCCATATAACCAGCTATAGCCAAGATGCTGTATGCGGAAGTTAACAAAGGCGTGCTGACCTTCTTTGTCAATTTTGTAATCGGCGGCAACCGCTGAACCGGCAGAGAACATCAGGGACGCGAAGGTTAAACCAAGCAGGCTTTTTTTCATTTTTTATACTCCATAGTCAGATGACGACTTTCCCAGCATGCGCTTCAGAGTGTCGTCTTTATCGATGAAATGATGCTTCAGGGCCATAAATCCGTGCATAACAGACAGTACTACGACGCTCCACGCGAGCCAAAAATGCAGGGCACCGGCAAAGTCTGCCTGTGCGCCAGCGTCGGCAAGGGTCGCGGGGACGTCAAACCAGCCAAAAACGCTGATCGGTTTACCATCGGCAGTTGAGATCAGATAGCCGCTGATGCCGATGGCGAACAGCAATAGGCACAATGCGAGATGTCCAGCTTTTGCGGCAAGACGAGTCATGGGCGAATAACTCGGCAGCGGACCCGGCGGTGGAGATATGACACGCCACAGAACGCGAATAACCAGCCCCATCATTAACAAAATACCGATGCTTTTATGCAGTTCGGGTGCTTTGTGATACCAGCCATCGTAATAACTGAGCGTGACCATCCACAGACCTAAAGCAAACATGCCGTAGACAATAATTGCGCTTAGCCAATGGAAGGCCGCAGATATAACACCATAGCGTTCAGGGGTATTTGTGAATGACATAAGTGCATCCAATACGAATTTGCGAGAGAAAGAAAATGGCGTGTCGGAGAATGAATTGCAACACAAAAATAACAAATTGAATGATATTTATTTTTATTTCAATAATTTTGAATTAATAATGAAAGAATCTTCATAAGTTTAGTGGGTTCAGCATCAGAGATGTCTGGTGAGTGCTGTAGAAGCAGGAATAATCTCATTCAATTTTTCACGCTAAATGAAAGGGAGATTAAATATTTGTCAGTTTATGTCAGTGCGGAAAACTAAAAATAAAACACATAGATCAGATCCATAATTGCCAACAATCCCCAGAGAAAAAGATAAAGCATCAGATGCTCGCGAATATTATTGATGAGATAGTGCAACAGCCGACGCATTAAATACTCCTGTAAAAACGGCCTCATTCTGGAGGCCGTAATGATGATTATTGGAAGCGGGAAAGCCTGAATGGCGTCAAATCAAAATCGCTTTTTTGGTCTTGCGCAAAATCGGCAGCTATTTCCCCTAAAACTGACGCAAATTTAAAACCGTGCCCACTCAGGCCGGTAATGAGCAGTGTATTATCGTGGCCGGGTAGGGTATCGATAATAAAATCTTCGTCAGGCGAATTATCATAGGTGCAGGCAGCGCCGTACAGGCAGCAACCGATACCCGGCAATACATTGCGCAAGAACGGGAAGGCTTCTGACCCATCACTGGCCACTTCCGCAAACGGAACACGTTCATCCGCTGAATGGATAACCTGGCCTCCGTTATGTTTGCCAATCTTCAACGCGTCGTTTTCTGCCGGAAAACCATAATATTGATCGCCATTGGGCAGTTCACCGGTAAACGCCGGGAATTTATTCTTCACGCTATAGCGGCCATCGGCCTGATACCAGGCAAATACTTTACGTACGGGCTGGACAGGCAGCTCCGGGAGCAGGTCTTTTACCCATGTTCCCGCGCAGACAATCGCTTTTTTCGCCTGATACTCACCGTCAACCGTTTCAATAGTTACGCCATCATCGTCATGACGAATTGCGGTGACCGGGCAGTTGAACAGTTGCGCACAGCCCGCTTCCTTCGCCAGTTGGATCCAGGTTTTAATCGCCAGTTCGCTGCGCAAAAAACCGGAATCAGTCTCAAATAAGCCGATGTAGTTGTCCGGGACGCGTATTTCTGGCCAGCGGGCCATAATCCCTTGCGCATCGAGCTTTTCAACGTTGAGTTGCCACTGTTCGGCGCTGTGGGCGACGTTGGCGAGAAATGCGGAGTCAGCCGGGCCGAGGTTAATGACACCAGAGCGTACAAAAATGGGATCATCTTCGTTGTGGCGGGAAAGTTCATCCCACAGCGTTTGCGCGCGGAGGACCAACGGGACATACTTTTCGCCTTCACCATAAGCATGGCGAATTAATCGCGTATCGCCGTGGTGGCTGCCGTGTTGATGCGGTGGCATATGGGCGTCGGTCATTAGCACGTTTAAACCGGCGCGGGTTGCATAATACCCGGCGGCAGCGCCTACGGAACCGCTGCCAATAATGATGAGATCGTATTTCATTTTTTTCTCTCTGCTCTCATGGTTTAAGCAGAGTAATTAACTGAATGCAGATATACAACCCAGAAATGGTAAAGGCACCGGTGAGGTGCCTTTTGGGTGGATGGTCATGTCATGTTAATGACGCCGATACTCGTTTACCGGGAAATCACCGGATTCAATTTTGGCGATTCCTGCTTCTAATATCGAAATAAATTGTCTGGCAACATCAGTGGTTAACCAGAGCGTCTGACCAACTTCAGTCCCTTCCTGCTCGGACTTATTTGGGGTCTGGTAGTGCAAACGCAACATCAGCGCATCATAGCTATCAACGGTGCTGATGTCCCACCCTACGAGCGGATGAGTCTGAATGACTTCATTATTTTTTTCCATCATGGCCCCCTAATTCGTGTTACTAGACAACGTTATTCGAGGTTCAATGCGTTTTTATCTGAAGCAACTTCAGTATACCAATAAGTAAGGGTATTCACCGAATTTTTAAAGGGGGGAACAGATAAATTTCTGCTTTTAAGATTTATATGAACAATAAAACAGCATGTCATTCATATTTTTTTAGCATATTGTGCAATTATTTTGAGGAAGTGTAGAAATTTTGTACTCAAAATTCGTAAGTAAAATAAAAAAGCCGGGGCGATCCGGCAAAAACAAAAATCACTGCATATTATTCGCTGACAAACCAGTCATCGGCGCTTTCCCACGTTTCCTGGAGAATTTCGCTAATGCGCTGTTTATCTTCTTTTGTTGCGCCAATAACCGATAAATTATTCGCTGCGGCATAACGTACCGATACGTGGCCTTCATTATCAGGAAACGCATACTGAATACGGCGGGAAAGTTCGCCAGCCAGGGCGTCAATAGCCCCAGCTGGCAATGGAGAAGTTTTCGCTATGGTGACTTCAATTCGCATAATAGCCCCCTGTTGAATATACTGGTTATTTATACAGGTAAAATAACCTAATGACAACAGGAAGCTACGATTTTTATTGTTTAACGGACCAGCGTACCGTTTCCCCGGCGAGGAATGGCACCAGGGTGTCATCAGTCAGTGCGATGCTTTCAGCAACCTGTTGCTCTTCACGTACCAGTTCGATGAATGTGTCGTTGACCGGCAAGCCATAGAACTGCGGGCCGTTTACAGAACAGAATGCTTCAAAGTGCTGCAGAGCATTCATCTCTTCAAAGACGGTAGCGTAACTGCCCAGCGCGGTTGGGGCGTTGAAGCAGCCCGCGCAGCCGCAACTGCTCTCTTTGCGATGACGTGCATGTGGCGCAGAATCCGTACCGAGGAATACTCGATTAAAACCGCTGGCGACCAGTTCACGCAATGCCTGTTGGTGAATATTGCGTTTGAGGATGGGTAAACAATACAGGTGCGGACGCACGCCACCAACCAGCATATGGTTGCGGTTAAACATCAGATGCTGCGGAGTGATGGTGGCAGCCAGCCGTTCATTTCCGTCACGGACATAGTCGGCAGCATCTTTGGTGGTGATGTGCTCAAAAACGACTTTCAGCGCAGTCAGGCGCTGGCGCAGAGGTTCCATCACGCTTTCTATAAAGCGCGCTTCACGATCAAAAATGTCGATATCTGCATGTGTCACTTCACCATGCACCAGTAGCGGCATACCGATTTTTTCCATGCGCTCAAGTACCGGCATGATTGCGTCAATTGACGTCACGCCGTGGCTGGAGTTAGTGGTTGCGTTTGCCGGGTAAAGTTTTGCAGCGGTGAACACGGCTTCATTAAATCCGCGCTCCAGCTCATTAGGATCCAGCGAATCTGTTAAATAACAGGTCATCAATGGGGTGAAATCGTGCCCGGCAGGTACGGCGTCAAGAATACGTTGGCGATACGCCACGGCAGCCTCAACTGTGGTCACGGGCGGAGCCAGATTGGGCATTACGATAGCCCGTCCATAAATTTCGCTGGTATACGGCACGACAGTTTTTAACATGTCGCCATCGCGGAGGTGAAGGTGCCAGTCGTCTGGGCGGCGGATCTTTAATACCTGGGATGGTGCAGTCATTAATCTCTATGCTCCGGCTGAAGGGATGTTTTTGCCGGACACAAAGGATAAGCGGAAACGTTTTCCTTTGCACGAAAAATAAAGGGCGCGAATGCGCCCTCGTCATTAATCCGTAAACGGAATGACAATTTCGCCTGGCTTCACTTCAATGCCTTTCGCCAGTTTTTTCGCCATTGCTTCGCCCTGACTGCCATCTTCGCGCAGGACGTAAGCAGGTTGCTGGTTAAAGTAATTGCGTAATGCCTGGTTCAAATAGGGAAGCAACGTTTGCATCACCGTTTGCATTTTTTCCGGTTGTACCGTCGCATCGACCACTTCCATCTCTTTCAGGAAGATCGCACCTTTTTCTTTATCAAACACGGGCAGCGCTTTCAGCTTCAGTTTCATGGTCGCTTTCTGACTACCGAACAGGGAGTTCATGTCCAGATTGGCGTCTCCGGTTAGGGTAACCTTATTCGGCTCTTCGCGACCAATTTGGCTGGTCAAGTTTGTCAGAACAATATGGGCGTCAGCCACGCCGGGTAAACCGATATCTTTTGAGAAATTATTATGTTTCGCAAGCGACTGGTTAATTTCTTGTTCGGTGATGGTGTATTGGGTGAGTTGATTACAGCCAACGAGCAGGCCACTGACGATCAATGCAGCGGCAAATAAAAACTTGTTCATGGTAGTCCTCGACATGAAATCTGCGTCAATATCCTGACACAACGCAGCATGTGTCACCAGCGATAAACTCGCCAGCAGAAAAAACTGAAAACGGCGGCAACCCGCGAATACAGGCTGCCGCGGCGGGTCAGGATTAAATCGCCATTGATGATAACAAATTGATTTGTGTCTGTTTCGCCATATTATCGCGGTAATTAGCAACGCGGCTTGGCCAGTTGATTCCGGCTACCAGCGTCAGATTACGCAGTAGCGGAAATAGCTGAATATCATCTTCCGAAAGTTCGCCATTCACGGCGTTCGGTTTGACGATCAGTTTGTCCAGCGCACGCAAATCATCGCTGATATTCTTAATCAGACCGTCAGAGTGGGCCAGCAGGTCGGCAAAATTACCCGCGCTGGCCTCTTTCTTGTCGACGAAATATTTGCGCGCGGCGGGAGTAGAAAACTCATCAAATGCCGATTTGGCAAAACGCGGCAACAGCAGTTTGTTGACGTAGCCATTGACCTTGCGCAGCCACTCTTCAATGGCAGGGGAACGTTTGCCGGTCAGTAACGGTTTGCCGTCGAGTTTATCGACATAGTGAACGATATCCATGCTTTCTGGCATATAGCGGCTGTCATCTTTTTGCAGAATGGGAACCTGTTTTTGACCGACCATCCGGGTGGGTGTTTCTGCGTCGTCGTTGAGCAGAACATGTAATTCGACGGGGATATTTTTCAGGCCGAAAATCATGCGGGCTTTGAGGCAGTAAGGGCAGTGATCGTAAATGTATAGCTTCACGTGACTCCTCCATTTGGCTGTCAGTTCACTTTCAGTATGGAGGAGTCAGGGGGGAGTATCAAATCAGGCGTCGCGTTCCAGCAAACGACGCGCGGCGCGTTTCTGACTAAACTGCCAACCCAGCGCAAGGAAAGTGAAGATGCCAATAATTCCCAGCATCATCCACGGAAGCTCTGGCTGGTGCGCCGATTTGCCCAGGTCAAACAGCCAGCCACCACCGATATAACCAATAGCGCCGCCAATCGCCAGACCCAGACGGCTAAACCCCATATAGCTGCCGCGAGCTCTTGCGTCCGCCAGCGAAGCACTTAAGGTTTCACGCGCAGGCTCGGCAATGATCGACCCGATATAAAACAGACAAATCAGGGTGAAAAGTTGTTGTAGGCCGCTGACCATGCCCACCGGCATCATGCTTAATGACATTATCAACAGCCCAGCCATCAACCGGTGTTCCAGACGAAAATGCTTTTCACTCCAGCGGGCGATAGGGTAGAGCAACGTTAACGACAGACACGCTTCAATGGCATACATCCATTTAACGGCAGAGGGCGCGCCAGCCACGTCGTTGACCATAATTGGCAGCATCAGCATCACTTGTACAGCCAGCATGTAGTAACCCGCCAGCGTCAGGACATAGGTGACAAAACGCTTGTCACGCATCACGCGGGTCATGCCTTCGCGAACGGGCGTGCGTACGGTGGAGAGTTTCCATGCCGGTAACAACCACGCATTGAACGCCGCACATAGCACAAACAAAACGGCCCCTGTGGCGCAGACCAGGCGAAAGTCGTATTGCAACAGCCAGCTCCCCAACAATGCGCCAATGACCGCACTGGCACTGTCCTGCATCATCAACAGCGAGAAAAAACGACCACGTTGTTGTGGACGGATTAGTTTCACCACCAGCGCCGAACGCGGCGGATCAAACAACGTGCCGCCGAGTCCCGAGAGCAGGCATGAAAACCACAATAGCCACGGTTCGTGGGCGATACCCATTGTGGCGAATCCGGCGGCGCGCATCAGCATACCGGTAACAATCATCGGTTTGGCACCAAAGCGGTCGGCAATTGCGCCGCCGAAAATACCCAGACCTTGCTGAATAAACTGGCGTAGACCGAGAGCAATACCGACCATGACGGCGGCCCAGCCCATTTGATCAACGAAGCGGATAGAGATCAGCGGGAAGACAACAAAGAACCCCAGCACGACCAGCATATTATCGATGAGCAGGAAATATTTACCCAGGTTCCTCGCCTGCGATACGCGGGACATTTCCCCTCCCGGGAAATAAAAGATGAGCACTTTCTATTCTGCATTGCCGCTAAGACTTTTCCCATCACTTCGGGGACAGTATTTTTTTATCAAAACGTCGCTTTGATAGAGAGTTTTTATCAAATATGTGAATAATGCAGAAAATGGCATTTTGGACTTTTCACAGGGTCTGGTTGCGCAGGTATAGTAATACTTACAGCGTATTAAAGACGTTACGGGAAGGAGTAGGTATAGAATGTTTGGCTATCGCAGTAACGTGCCAAAAGTGCGCTTAACCACAGACCGACTGGTCGTGCGTCTGGTGCATGATCGTGATGCCTGGCGTCTGGCGGATTATTACGCAGAGAATCGCCATTTCCTCAAGCCCTGGGAGCCAGTGCGCGACGAAAGCCACTGTTATCCATCAGGCTGGCAGGCCAGGCTAGGGATGATTAACGAATTTCATAAACAAGGTTCAGCTTTCTACTTTGGCTTATTCGACCCGGACGAAAAAGAGATTATTGGCGTTGCCAATTTTTCCAATGTTGTTCGCGGCTCTTTTCATGCCTGCTATCTCGGTTATTCGATTGGGCAAAAATGGCAGGGCAAAGGACTCATGTTTGAAGCCCTGACCGCAGCCATTCGTTATATGCAGCGC
The DNA here is from genome assembly GCF_040495915.1 of Shigella sp. FJ200513. Lineage (NCBI taxonomy): Bacteria > Pseudomonadati > Pseudomonadota > Gammaproteobacteria > Enterobacterales > Enterobacteriaceae > Shigella > Shigella sp. FJ200513. Next base: position 11,689 of record NZ_JBDYCV010000002.1, read on the forward strand.
ACCCAACATATTCATCGCATTATGGCTAATTATATGCCGCACAATAAACGCAGCGGTGATTTACTGGCGCGACTGGGTTTTGAAAAAGAAGGCTATGCGAAAGACTATCTGTTGATTGATGGACAATGGCGCGATCACGTACTGACGGCATTAACTACCCCAGACTGGACGCCCGGCCGCTAAGGAGAATCTCATGAAATATCAACTTACTGCCCTGGAAGCTCGCGTAATTGGTTGCTTGCTGGAAAAGCAGGTGACCACGCCGGAGCAATACCCGCTCTCAGTCAATGGTGTAGTCACGGCCTGTAATCAGAAAACGAACCGTGAACCGGTCATGAATCTGAGTGAATCCGAAGTGCAGGAACAGCTGGATAATCTGGTCAAACGTCATTATCTACGCACAGTGAGCGGTTTTGGTAATCGGGTCACCAAATATGAGCAACGTTTTTGTAATTCAGAATTTGGCGATCTGAAACTGAGCGCCGCAGAAGTGGCGTTAATCACCACGTTGTTATTGCGTGGTGCCCAGACGCCGGGTGAACTGCGCAGCCGCGCCGCGCGAATGTATGAATTCAGCGATATGGCGGAAGTGGAGTCGACGCTGGAACAACTGGCGAATCGCGAAGATGGTCCTTTTGTGGTGCGTCTGGCCCGCGAACCGGGTAAACGCGAAAGCCGCTACATGCATCTTTTCAGTGGTGAGGTTGAAGATCAGCCGGCGGTAACGGCTATGTCGAACATGGTTGACGGTGATTTACAGACCCGCGTCGAAGCCCTGGAAATCGAAGTGGCAGAACTGAAACAACGTCTTGATTCGTTGCTGGCCCATCTGGGAGATTAAAGTGAAAAAATTACGTATCGGCGTAGTGGGATTAGGCGGCATTGCGCAAAAAGCGTGGTTACCGGTGCTGGCGGCAGCGTCTGACTGGACGTTACAAGGAGCCTGGTCGCCTACGCGCGCCAAAGCCCTGCCAATTTGTGACAGCTGGCGCATTCCTTATGCCGATTCGTTATCCAGCCTTGCCGCCAGTTGTGATGCGGTTTTTGTGCACTCCAGCACCGCCAGCCACTTTGACGTGGTCAGTACGTTACTCAATGCGGGGGTACATGTCTGTGTCGATAAACCGCTGGCAGAAAATCTGCGCGATGCTGAAAGGCTGGTGGAACTGGCGGCGCGGAAAAAACTGACGTTGATGGTCGGTTTTAACCGTCGTTTCGCACCACTCTACGGTGAGTTAAAAACGCAACTCGCCACCGCAGCCTCGCTAAGAATGGATAAACATCGTAGCAATAGCGTCGGGCCACACGATCTTTATTTCACGTTGCTGGATGATTATCTGCATGTGGTGGATACCGCGCTGTGGTTGTCGGGCGGCAAAGCCTCTCTGGATGGCGGTACGCTACTGACTAACGACGCTGGCGAAATGCTGTTTGCCGAGCACCATTTTTCGGCCGGTCCTTTGCAGATCACCACTTGTATGCATCGCCGTGCCGGAAGTCAGCGTGAAACCGTGCAGGCCGTGACTGACGGTGCGCTCATCGACATTACGGATATGCGCGAATGGCGTGAGGAGCGCGGGCAGGGTGTAGTGAATAAACCGATTCCTGGTTGGCAGAGCACTCTTGAGCAACGTGGATTTGTCGGCTGTGCGCGGCACTTCATTGAATGCGTGTAAAATCAGACAGTTCCGCAAACCGCCGGCGAATAGGCAGTGCTGGCGCAACGTATCGTTGACAAGATCTGGCGCGATGCGATGAGTGAATAAACCCTGTAACATCTGGCGGTAGCAATTCACCATAATCTAGGTAGACTATTCGCCTCTTTCAGCGCCTGCCTTGCAGGCGTTTTGCCCGTGGGTCCGGATTAGAACACCGATGAATTTATTAAAATCGCTGGCCGCCGTCAGCTCGATGACCATGTTTTCGCGTGTGCTTGGCTTCGCACGAGACGCAATTGTCGCCAGAATCTTTGGCGCAGGGATGGCAACCGACGCCTTTTTCGTCGCTTTTAAACTTCCTAACTTGTTACGCCGTATCTTTGCCGAAGGGGCATTTTCCCAGGCATTTGTACCGATTCTGGCGGAATATAAAAGTAAGCAGGGTGAAGACGCCACGCGGGTCTTTGTCTCTTATGTTTCTGGCCTGCTGACACTTGCGCTGGCGGTTGTGACGGTCGCTGGCATGCTCGCCGCACCGTGGGTGATCATGGTGACCGCGCCAGGCTTCGCTGACACAGCTGACAAATTTGCCCTGACCAGCCAGCTACTAAAGATTACCTTTCCCTATATCTTGCTGATCTCCCTGGCGTCGCTGGTGGGAGCGATTCTGAATACGTGGAACCGCTTCTCGATTCCGGCGTTTGCGCCAACACTGCTTAACATCAGCATGATTGGTTTCGCGCTGTTTGCCGCACCGTACTTTAACCCACCGGTGCTGGCGCTGGCGTGGGCTGTTACGGTCGGCGGCATTCTGCAGCTGGTGTATCAGCTACCGCACCTGAAGAAGATCGGCATGCTGGTCCTGCCGCGCATTAACTTCCACGATGCTGGAGCAATGCGCGTGGTGAAACAGATGGGACCGGCGATCCTTGGCGTCTCTGTGAGCCAGATCTCCTTAATCATCAACACCATTTTTGCCTCGTTTCTTGCTTCCGGTTCGGTGTCTTGGATGTATTACGCCGACCGCTTAATGGAGTTTCCCTCCGGTGTGCTGGGCGTGGCGCTTGGCACCATTTTGCTGCCGTCGCTGTCGAAAAGTTTTGCCAGTGGCAATCATGATGAATACAACCGTTTGATGGACTGGGGGTTGCGTCTTTGTTTCCTGTTGGCACTGCCGAGTGCGGTTGCGTTGGGCATTCTTTCAGGTCCGTTAACCGTTTCGCTGTTCCAGTACGGTAAATTTACCGCGTTTGATGCGCTGATGACCCAGCGGGCGTTAATTGCCTACTCGGTGGGTTTGATTGGCCTGATTGTAGTGAAAGTGTTGGCTCCTGGCTTTTATTCCCGCCAGGACATTAAAACGCCAGTGAAAATTGCCATCGTTACGCTGATTTTAACGCAATTGATGAACCTGGCGTTTATTGGTCCGTTGAAACATGCCGGGCTGTCACTTTCTATTGGTCTGGCGGCGTGTCTGAATGCTTCGCTGCTTTACTGGCAGTTGCGTAAGCAGAAAATCTTTACTCCGCAACCCGGCTGGATGGCGTTTCTGTTGCGTCTGGTGGTGGCGGTACTGGTGATGTCTGGCGTGCTTTTAGGTATGTTACATATCATGCCGGAGTGGTCATTGGGTACCATGCCCTGGCGCTTACTGCGTTTAATGGCGGTCGTGCTGGCGGGGATTGCCGCGTACTTCGCTGCACTGGCGGTACTGGGCTTCAAAGTTAAAGAATTTGCCCGCCGGACGGTGTAACAATGCATTCCGGCCTGCAGTGCAGGCCGGAGATAATATTCAGATCGAAATCTTTTTACTGCCGCGATGGGGTGTTGAGGTCTGACCGTTCGCCCCATATAGCGTCGGTTCCTGATGCGGTTTCAACATTTCCAGCGCCTGTTGATTGCGCTCAATCTGTCCTTCCAGTAACCAGCCGTTATGTTGATTCATTTGGCGTAGTTGCTGCGTTTTCACAGTAATTTCCTGCCAGCGTTGACTAATATCAACGCTATTTGCTGTATTGGGTTCTTTCTTGCGTAACTGTTCGAGGTAATCCAGCGTCGCCAGCAGTGAGCTTTTTTGTTCTGTAATCCATTGCAACTGGCTGCCGTTGATCTGCCCCATAGAGAGATGTTGCTGCTCTTGATCCATTACCGTTTTGAGATCGTTAAGCACAGCGGACATCTGGTCGAGGATCTCTGCAAGACGTGTCATACGATCAGTTACTCTGCAAGTCTTGCTGCGCTTCGTTGATCAGCGCATCGGCAATTTTGCCGGTGTCCATTTTTAGTTCACCGTTACGAATCGCCAGTTTTAACGCTTCGACACGTTCAAGATTGATATCACTGCTGCCGGGTTGCATCAGTTTTGCTTGCGCGTCGCTTAACGTCACACTGGTGCTGGTGGAGGCGGTTGTTTTTGCCGCCCGGCTGTTCGTTACCGGCGCGTCGGTGGTTTCGCGCGGTTGAACGGTGCTTACAGGCTTCAGAGGCGAAGTGCGATCAATACTCATGGTTTATTCCTCATTGAGGGCGCTTTTATCATGTGTTGCTTATTTATCGGCAAGGGACGGGTAATCTTTAACAGCTTACAGGTTTATAAGAATATTCCCATCTGCATCAACAACGCCGCTGACTACCTGTTCCGATACCATGCGCACCCGCGCATTCTGTGCGACGGCTGCATTGTTCAGCGCCTGACCTTCTGCGTTGGCGCTAAACCCATCACCGCTGGCGATCACATTGACGCGTTGTCCCGCTTTTACCCGCCATGCCTGGCGAAACTGGGTTAACTGGATAGGTTGATCGGGTGATAGATCGCGCAGGCTAACGGCATCAACAAGTTGATTGATATCCAGCACCGTACGCGGTGGCAGGGTATCCAGGCGTCCACGTTTCAGTTTGACATTGCCAGCTTCCAGCTTTCCTCCCCGCACAATAGGCATCGCGGCAACCACATAATTTCCTGTGGCCTGCACATTAACCTGTAAATATCGTTTGTCGTTACCGCAGCGTGCCAACACATTCACATTGCCCCACAGGCGGGAATTATTGCTCATCGAAAGCAATGGCTGCTCGCATGGCGGTAGTAGATTGGGCGCTGTACGAATAGAAACACGAACCTCATCACTTACCCCCGCGAGTTGGGCGCTAAAAAAGTTGTGCAATTGCGATGTGAGATTGCTCGCCGTACTTAACGGACTGAACAGTATCGCGATGATCGCCACGCTACGTTTTATTGTCAGCATTTTCGCCCCCAGCCATTTCTACAACGTGAATTGTACCTGTCCGCAATGACCATCAACGGCATAAATAGCGACCCATTTTGCGTTTATTCCGCCGATAACGCGCGCGTAAAGGCATTTAAGCTGATGGCAGAATTTTGATACCTGCGGAGGAGATATGCTCGATAAGCTCGACGCCGCCTTACGTTTTCAACAAGAGGCGCTCAATCTGCGCGCCCAGCGTCAGGAAGTGCTGGCAGCAAACATCGCCAATGCCGATACCCCTGGTTATCAGGCGCGCGATATCGATTTTGCCAGTGAACTTAAAAAAGTCATGCAACGTGGACGGGATGCAACCAGTGTGGTTGCACTGACGATGACCTCAACGCAGCACATCCCGGCGCAGGCGCTGACGCCTCCTACCGCAGAACTGCAATACCGTATTCCGGACCAGCCTTCGCTTGACGGTAATACCGTCGATATGGATCGCGAACGCACCCAGTTTGCCGATAACAGCCTGCAATACCAGATGAGCCTTAGCGCGTTGAGCGGGCAAATCAAAGGCATGATGAACGTTTTACAGAGCGGAAATTAACGGATGGCACTGCTGAATATTTTTGATATCGCCGGGTCGGCGTTAACTGCCCAGTCCCAGCGCCTGAACGTGGCGGCCAGTAATCTGGCAAATGCTGATAGCGTGACCGGTCCTGATGGACAGCCATATCGGGCAAAACAGGTGGTATTCCAGGTTAACGCTGCACCAGGTGCTGCGACAGGCGGCGTAAAGGTTGCCGATGTTAAGAAAGTCAGGCCCCGGACAAACTGGTTTATGAACCAGGTAATCCGCTGGCAGATGCAAAGGGCTACATAAAAATGCCGAACGTTGATGTCGTCGGGGAGATGGTTAACACCATGTCGGCGTCACGCAGCTATCAGGCCAATGTTGAAGTGCTCAACACGGTGAAAAGCATGATGCTGAAAACCCTTACGCTCGGTCAATAAAGGAGAAAGCTATGTCCATTGCGGTAACCACCACCGATCCGACAAATACCGGCGTCAGTACCACCAGCAGTAGTTCGCTCACGGGCAGCAACGCCGCAGATTTACAAAGCAGTTTTCTGACTTTGCTGGTGGCGCAGCTGAAAAACCAGGACCCGACCAATCCAATGGAAAACAACGAGCTGACGTCGCAATTGGCACAAATCAGCACGGTCAGCGGGATTGAAAAACTCAATACCACGCTCGGATCTATTTCCGGACAGATTGATAACAGCCAGTCGTTACAGGCCAGTAACCTGATCGGTCACGGCGTGATGATCCCCGGCACAACTGTTCTTGCGGGAACCGGCAGTGAAGAAGGGGCTGTGACCACGACCACGCCGTTTGGTGTTGAGCTGCAACAGGCGGCAGACAAAGTTACGGCCACCATCACCGATAAAAATGGCGCGGTTGTGCGCACCATTGATATTGGTGAACTGACCGCCGGAGTTCACAGTTTCACCTGGGACGGTTCGTTGACTGATGGCAGCACTGCGCCGAACGGTTCTTACAATGTAGCGATTAGCGCCAGTAACGGTGGTACACAACTGGTTGCCCAGCCGCTGCAGTTTGCTCTGGTGCAGGGTGTGATCCGCGGCAACAGCGGTAATACGCTGGATCTCGGCACTTACGGCACCACCACCCTCGACGAAGTACGGCAGATAATTTAAGCCTTCACATTTCAGGAGTCAGTCATGGCCTTTTCTCAAGCGGTTAGCGGATTAAACGCTGCCGCCACCAACCTCGATGTTATTGGCAACAATATCGCCAACTCCGCCACCTACGGCTTTAAATCAGGCACGGCCTCTTTTGCCGATATGTTTGCCGGTTCGAAAGTGGGACTGGGGGTAAAAGTTGCCGGTATCACTCAGGACTTTACCGATGGCACGACCACCAACACCGGGCGAGGTCTGGACGTTGCTATCAGCCAGAACGGTTTTTTCCGTCTGGTAGACAGCAACGGTTCGGTGTTCTACAGCCGTAACGGACAATTTAAGCTGGATGAAAACCGTAACCTGTTGAATACGCAAGGTTTACAGCTGACGGGTTACCCGGTAACCGGTACGCCGCCGACTATTCAGCAAGGGGCGAATCCGACCAATATTTCGATCCCGAATACCCTGATGGCAGCGAAAACTACCACCACGGCGTCGATGCAGATCAACCTGAATTCCAGTGATCCGCTTCCTACTGTTACGCCATTCAGCGCCAGCAATGCGGATAGCTATAACAAAAAAGGTTCGGTGACTGTTTTCGACAGTCAGGGTAATGCTCATGACATGAGCGTCTATTTTGTGAAGACCGGGGATAATAACTGGCAGGTCTACACCCAGGATAGCAGTGATCCAAACAGCATTGCGAAGACAGCGACAACACTGGAATTTAATGCTAATGGCACATTAGTGGATGGTGCGATGGCGAATAATATCGCAACCGGCGCTAACAACATTGTGGCAACCACCCAGAATGGCTACAAACCGGGCGATCTGGTGAGTTATCAAATCAATGATGACGGTACGGTTGTCGGCAACAATTCCAACGAACAAACCCAACTGCTGGGGCAGATTGTACTGGCGAACTTTGCCAACAACGAAGGTCTGGCATCCGAAGGCGACAACGTCTGGTCTGCGACGCAATCTTCTGGCGTGGCGCTGTTGGGGACAGCCGGGACGGGAAACTTTGGCACTCTGACCAACGGTGCGCTGGAAGCGTCCAACGTCGATCTCAGTAAAGAACTGGTCAATATGATCGTTGCCCAGCGTAACTATAAGTCTAACGCCCAGACCATCAAAACCCAGGACCAGATCCTCAACACGCGGGTTAACTTACGCTAATCGCTGACGGGATAGCTCAATGGATCACGCAATTTATACTGCGATGGGAGCAGCCAGCCAGACGCTGAATCAACAGGCGGTAACCGCCAGTAATCTGGCCAATGCCTCTACGCCCGGTTTTCGCGCGCAGTTAAACGCCTTGCGCGCAGTGCCGGTGGAAGGGCTTTCACTGCCCACGCGCACGCTGGTAACGGCGTCAACACCGGGTGCAGACATGACGCCCGGCAAGATGGATTACACCTCTCGCCCGCTGGACGTTGCGTTGCAGCAGGATGGCTGGCCGTGCAGACCGCTGACGGCAGCGAAGGGTATACGCGTAATGGCAGCATTCAGGTTGATCCCACCGGGCAACTGACAATTCAGGGGCATCCGGTGATAGGCGAGGCGGGGCCAATTGCTGTGCCGGAAGGGGCGGAAATCACGATTGCTGCCGATGGCACAATCTCGGCGCTCAATCCGGGCGATCCGGCAAATACAGTTGCGCCAGTAGGGCGTCTGAAACTGGTGAAAGCCACGGGCAGCGAAGTGCAGCGCGGTGACGACGGCATTTTTCGTTTAAGCGCAGAAACCCAGGCCACGCGAGGGCCGGTACTGCAGGCAGATCCAACCTTGCGTGTGATGTCGGGGGTTCTGGAAGGCAGTAACGTCAATGCCGTTGCGGCAATGAGCGACATGATTGCCAGCGCGCGGCGTTTTGAAATGCAGATGAAGGTGATCAGCAGCGTCGATGATAACGCAGGCCGTGCCAACCAACTGCTGTCGATGAGTTAATTGAACGATTGATGACATTGCAATAAAAGCGCGCGGACTATTCCCTCGCCCCTTTGGGGAGAGGGTTAGGGTGAGGGGAAATTCACACTGTCGCGTGCTTCTGCTCTGCTTGTCAGCAATCCACTACAGGACATTATATGATCAGTTCATTATGGATCGCCAAAACGGGCCTTGACGCCCAGCAAACCAATATGGACGTCATTGCCAACAACCTGGCAAACGTCAGTACTAACGGTTTTAAGCGTCAGCGCGCGGTGTTTGAAGATCTGCTTTATCAAACCATTCGCCAGCCGGGGGCACAGTCTTCCGAACAAACCACCTTACCCTCCGGATTACAAATCGGCACGGGGGTACGCCCGGTCGCCACTGAACGCTTACACAGCCAGGGCAATCTGTCGCAGACCAATAACAGCAAAGATGTCGCGATTAAAGGGCAGGGCTTTTTCCAGGTAATGTTGCCAGATGGCTCATCAGCCTATATCCGTGACGGCTCTTTCCAGGTGGATCAGAACGGGCAGCTGGTGACGGCTGGTGGTTTTCAGGTGCAGCCAGCGATCACCATTCCGGCGAATGCGTTAAGTATCACCATCGGTCGTGATGGCGTGGTCAGCGTAACCCAACAAGGCCAGGCAGCTCCGGTTCAGGTTGGGCAGCTCAATCTCACCACCTTTATGAATGATACCGGACTGGAGAGCATTGGCGAAAACCTCTACACCGAAACGCAATCCTCCGGTGCACCGAACGAAAGCACGCCGGGCCTGAACGGCGCGGGACTGCTGTATCAAGGGTATGTTGAAACGTCTAACGTCAACGTGGCGGAAGAACTGGTCAATATGATTCAGGTGCAACGCGCTTACGAAATCAACAGTAAAGCGGTGTCCACCACCGATCAGATGCTGCAAAAACTGACGCAACTCTAAGGCATAACCGGTGGCAGGTTCACCGGTTTACTGATTTTTGAAGATGATAGCCATGCAAAAAAACGCTGCGCATACTTATGCCATTTCCAGCTTGTTGGTGCTTTCACTAACCGGCTGCGCCTGGATACCCTCCACGCCGCTGGTGCAGGGGGCGACCAGTGCACAACCGGTTCCCGGTCCGACGCCCGTCGCCAACGGTTCTATTTTCCAGTCTGCTCAGCCGATTAACTATGGCTATCAACCGCTGTTTGAAGATCGTCGACCACGCAATATTGGCGATACGCTGACCATCGTGTTGCAGGAGAACGTCAGCGCCAGCAAAAGCTCCTCTGCGAATGCCAGCCGTGACGGTAAAACTAATTTTGGCTTTGATACTGTGCCGCGCTATTTGCAGGGGCTGTTTGGTAACGCTCGTGCCGATGTCGAAGCCTCCGGTGGTAACACGTTCAACGGAAAGGGCGGGGCCAATGCCAGCAATACCTTTAGCGGCACGTTGACGGTGACGGTTGACCAGGTACTGGTCAACGGCAACCTGCATGTGGTGGGTGAAAAACAGATTGCCATTAATCAGGGTACCGAATTTATTCGCTTCTCGGGCGTGGTTAATCCACGCACTATCAGCGGCAGCAATACCGTACCGTCTACTCAGGTGGCGGATGCGCGTATTGAATACGTAGGCAATGGCTACATTAACGAAGCGCAAAATATGGGCTGGTTGCAGCGTTTCTTCCTTAACCTGTCGCCAATGTAAGTGAGGCTGTGGTGATTAAATTTCTCTCTGCATTAATTCTTCTACTGGTTACGACGGCGGCTCAGGCTGAGCGTATTCGCGATCTCACCAGTGTTCAGGGGGTAAGGCAAAACTCACTGATTGGCTATGGCTTGGTAGTGGGGCTGGATGGCACTGGTGACCAGACAACCCAGACGCCGTTTACCACACAAACGCTTAATAACATGCTCTCACAGCTGGGAATTACCGTTCCGACGGGCACCAATATGCAGCTAAAAAACGTCGCTGCGGTAATGGTGACAGCGTCACTTCCTCCGTTTGGACGTCAGGGGCAAACCATCGATGTGGTGGTTTCTTCCATGGGTAATGCCAAAAGCTTGCGTGGAGGTACGTTGTTGATGACTCCGCTTAAGGGCGTTGACAGTCAGGTGTATGCGCTGGCGCAGGGCAATATTCTGGTTGGCGGCGCAGGAGCCTCCGCAGGCGGTAGCAGTGTTCAGGTTAACCAACTGAACGGTGGACGGATCACCAATGGTGCGGTTATTGAACGTGAATTGCCCAGCCAGTTTGGCGTCGGGAATACCCTTAATTTGCAACTTAACGACGAAGATTTCAGCATGGCGCAGCAAATCGCTGACACCATCAACCGCGTGCGTGGATATGGCAGCGCCACCGCGTTAGATGCGCGGACTATTCAGGTGCGCGTACCAAGTGGCAACAGTTCCCAGGTCCGTTTCCTTGCCGATATCCAGAATATGCAGGTTAATGTCACCCCGCAGGACGCTAAAGTAGTGATTAACTCGCGCACCGGTTCGGTGGTGATGAATCGCGAAGTGACCCTCGACAGCTGCGCGGTAGCGCAGGGAAATCTCTCAGTAACAGTTAATCGTCAGGCCAATGTCAGCCAGCCAGATACACCGTTTGGTGGTGGACAGACTGTTGTTACTCCACAAACGCAGATCGATTTACGCCAGAGCGGCGGTTCGCTGCAAAGCGTACGTTCCAGCGCCAGCCTCAATAACGTGGTGCGTGCGCTCAATGCGCTGGGCGCTACGCCGATGGATCTGATGTCTATTTTGCAATCAATGCAAAGTGCGGGATGTCTGCGGGCAAAACTGGAAATCATCTGATGATCAGCGACAGCAAACTACTGGCAAGTGCGGCCTGGGATGCGCAATCACTCAACGAACTAAAGGCGAAAGCGAGCGAAGATCCGGCGGCAAATATCCGTCCGGTGGCCCGTCAGGTGGAAGGGATGTTCGTGCAGATGATGTTGAAAAGCATGCGCGACGCTTTACCAAAAGATGGCCTGTTCAGCAGCGAGCACACTCGTCTGTATACCAGTATGTATGACCAGCAAATTGCCCAACAGATGACGGCGGGCAAAGGTCTGGGGCTTGCAGAGATGATGGTTAAACAGATGACGCCAGAACAACCATTGCCAGAGGAGTCCACGCCAGCAGCACCGATGAAATTCCCGCTCGAAACCGTGGTGCGTTATCAAAACCAGACGCTTTCGCAGCTGGTGCAAAAGGCCGTACCACGTAACTACGATGATTCGCTGCCGGGTGACAGTAGAGCATTCCTCGCGCAACTCTCGCTGCCCGCCCAACTGGCAAGCCAGCAAAGCGGTGTGCCACATCATTTGATCCTCGCTCAGGCTGCGCTTGAATCTGGTTGGGGGCAACGGCAAATCCGCCGCGAAAACGGCGAGCCAAGCTATAACCTGTTTGGTGTCAAAGCCTCTGGCAACTGGAAAGGGCAAGTCACTGAAATCACCACGACTGAATATGAAAACGGCGAAGCGAAGAAAGTAAAAGCGAAGTTTCGGGTCTACAGCTCGTATCTGGAAGCATTGTCGGATTACGTTGGGCTGTTAACACGTAACCCGCGCTACGCCGCCGTGACGACCGCCGCGAGTGCGGAACAGGGGGCGCAGGTCCTACAGGACGCGGGCTATGCTACCGATCCTCACTATGCCCGTAAACTCACCAACATGATCCAGCAGATGAAATCGATAAGCGACAAGGTGAGCAAAACCTACAGCATGAACATTGATAATCTGTTCTGAATAACTCAAGTCCGGCGGGTCGCTGCCGATAATACTCTGTAATTGAAGGCTTATAAGGAACCTCCATGTCCAGCTTGATCAATAACGCCATGAGCGGACTGAACGCGGCCCAGGCGGCGTTAAATACGGCAAGTAATAATATCTCCAGCTATAACGTTGCCGGATATACCCGCCAAACCACTATTATGGCGCAGGCCAATAGCACGTTGGGCGCTGGCGGCTGGGTTGGCAATGGCGTCTACGTTTCTGGTGTGCAGCGTGAGTATGATACGTTTATTACCAACCAGTTACGTGCTGCGCAGACGCAAAGTAGCGGCCTGACCGCCCGCTATGAGCAGATGTCGAAAATCGACAATATGCTCTCCACCAGTACCTCTTCGCTGGCAACACAGATGCAGGATTTCTTCACCAGCCTGCAAACGCTGGTGAGTAACGCGGAAGACCCGGCGGCGCGCCAGGCGCTGATTGGGAAATCAGAAGGGTTGGTGAATCAGTTTAAAACCACCGATCAATATCTGCGCGACCAGGACAAACAGGTCAATATCGCGATAGGTGCCAGCGTTGATCAGATCAACAATTACGCTAAACAAATTGCCAGCCTGAACGATCAAATCTCGCGCCTGACAGGCGTGGGGGCAGGGGCGTCACCTAACAATCTGCTGGATCAACGCGATCAACTGGTGAGCGAATTAAACCAGATTGTTGGCGTAGAAGTCAGCGTTCAGGATGGCGGTACTTATAACATCACGATGCCAATGGTTACTCACTGGTTCAGGGAAGTACGGCGCGGCAACTGGCGGCAGTTCCTTCCAGCGCCGACCCTTCTCGTACGACTGTCGCTTACGTTGATGGGACGGCAGGCAATATTGAGATCCCGGAGAAATTACTGAATACCGGGTCGCTGGGCGGCATTCTGACATTCCGTTCTCAGGATCTGGACCAGACGCGTAATACGCTTGGACAACTGGCGCTGGCATTTGCCGAGGCTTTCAACAGCCAACACAAAGCCGGATTTGATGCTAACGGCGATGCTGGTGAAGATTTCTTTACTATCGGTAAGCCCGCGGTTCTGCAAAACACGAAAAACAAAGGTGACGTTGCGATCGGTGCCACGGTAACTGATGCCTCCGTGGTACTGGCGACAGATTACAAAATCTCGTTCGATAATAATCAGTGGCAGGTCACCCGCCTTGCCAGCAATACCACTTTTACGGCGACACCAGATGCCAACGGTAAAGTGGCATTTGATGGTCTGGAGTTGACGTTTACAGGAACGCCTGCCGTTAACGACAGCTTCACGCTGAAACCAGTAAGTGACGCCATCGTCAACATGGATGTATTAATCACCGACGAAGCGAAAATCGCGATGGCGAGCGAAGAAGATGCGGGTGATAGCGACAACCGCAACGGTCAGGCCCTGCTGGATCTGCAAAGCAACAGTAAAACGGTGGGCGGTGCGAAATCCTTTAACGACGCTTATGCCTCGTTAGTGAGTGATATCGGTAATAAAACCGCGACGTTGAAAACCAGTAGCACCACGCAAGGTAATGTGGTGACGCAGCTTTCCAATCAGCAGCAGTCGATTTCCGGTGTCAATCTCGATGAGGAGTACGGAAATCTGCAACGTTTTCAGCAGTATTACCTGGCGAATGCGCAGGTTCTGCAGACGGCAAACGCGATTTTTGATGCGCTGATTAACATTCGCTAAGGGGAGATAAAATGCGTTTCAGTACCCAGATGATGTACCAGCAAAACATGCGCGGCATCACCAATTCTCAGGCAGAATGGATGAAGTACGGCGAGCAGATGTCGACGGGTAAGCGAGTCGTTAACCCTTCAGACGATCCCATTGCTGCATCACAAGCTGTTGTTCTCTCCCAGGCACAGGCGCAAAACAGCCAGTACACGCTGGCACGTACTTTCGCCACTCAAAAAGTGTCACTGGAAGAGAGTGTACTTAGCCAGGTCACCACTGCTATCCAGAATGCTCAGGAAAAAATTGTCTACGCCAGCAATGGCACCTTGAGTGACGATGACCGGGCCTCGCTGGCTACGGATATTCAGGGGCTTCGTGACCAGTTGCTGAATCTGGCGAACACCACTGACGGTAATGGGCGCTACATATAAAACAGAGACTGCGCCGTTTAGTGAGGCTAACGGTGATTATGTTGGCGGAACAGAAAGTATTAAGCAACAGGTCGATGCTTCGCGTTCGATGGTGATAGGACATACGGGCGACAAAATTTTCGACAGTATTACCAGTAACGCGGTAGCGGAACCAGACGGTAGCGCTTCTGAAACCAATCTTTTTGCCATGCTGGATAGCGCCATCGCAGCCCTGAAAACGCCGGTCGCGGATAGCGAAGCGGATAAAGAAATCGCCGCTGCGGCATTGGATAAAACCAACCGTGGACTGAAAAACTCGCTGAATAATGTCCTTGCCGTTCGCGCGGAATTAGGCACGCAGCTGAACAAACTGGAGTCGCTGGATTCCTTAGGTAGCGATCGCGCTTTAGGGCAAACGCAGCAGATGAGCGATCTGGTTGATGTGGACTGGAATGCAACTATTTCATCTTACATCATGCAGCAAACGGCATTGCAGGCATCGTATAAAGCATTTACCGATATGCAGGGATTGTCGCTCTTCCAGCTCAACAAATAAGCTCGCTTTAAAACATATCATGAAACTGGGTATGTTTTGTCTGCCCGCTCTGGGATCGCCGGGGCGGGCATTTTTTTTGCCTATTTTGCATTGTTGGTTAGCAAGGATGCCATTTGATGAATTTTAATATGTTGATTCAAACATGAAATAAAAAAGCCCTGGCAGTTACCAGGGCTTGATTACTTTGAGCTAATTATTACTCAACAGGTTGCGGACGCGCAGGAGCGGCAGAGGCATGATGCGTTGCCGTATGACCACCTGCGGCACCTTTACCTTCGAAGGCAAAAGTAGGGCGCTGCCAGTCACTGTGACGCGGTGCCTCCGGAACATATTCCGGTGCCGGAGCGCGCGTCATTGGCGCGGTAGCGTGGTTATGCTCAACGGTGATCTCTGGTTCAACCGCGGCCACCGTTTCAACTTCTGCTGCGACTTCAGCGACGACTGGCGCGGCAGGTTGAGCAACAACTTCAGGTTCAGCAACCACAACCTCAGCAGTTTCGGCAACTTCTTCAATATCTGCATCTGCCGTCTCTTCCTGCGGTTCAACCATCGGTTCTGCGTGTTCTGCGACTTCCTGGGCTACGGCAACATCAGACTCGGTAATCACCTGCGGCTGTTCAGTTACCGCGGCGGCAATCACTTCAGGATGCGTCGTTTCAACCACTTCCGGTTGCGGTTCGGCAACCGGTACGGGGGCTTCTACGACTTCAGCCATTTCTTCAACAACTGGCGCGCTAACAACAGGTTCGACAGCGGCGGCGACAGGGACCTCAGTCACCATCGGCTGCACTTGTACTTCTTCCTGTTCGCGCTGCTCTTCAACTTGTACATCTTGCGGACGTACAATTGGATAGCGGATCCAGACTTTGCCAGAGGCCAGTTCCGGAGACGCGCACGCTACGGTCAACGGCATTGGCGACTGGGTTGGATAACGCTCGTCACGATAGCGACGACGACGCTGACCACTCACGCGCAGGTGACGAGGCGAGCGGCGAGAACGACGCGGCATGCCACCGTTGTCACGGTTATCAGCATTGTTCTCTTCTTGCTGTTCTGGTGCAGTTTGCGCTACGACTGGCAGCGGGACTTTCACCAGTTCTGTGCGTGGAGCTGGAGCTTCCTGAACAATTGGTTCGGCAGCGGCAGTTTCTTCAACCACCGGTGCGACTACCGCTTCTTCGGCTACGCTTTGCTCGTAACGCACTTTCTGATTGAGCTGACGCTGTTTACGACGCGGCTGAACCGGACGTACACGTTCTTCCTGTTCGGTTTCCTGAACAGATTGCTCTTCAACATTCAGCGCCTTCGCTTCTTGTTGCGCCTGACGTTTATCATCGTTACGGCGGCGGCTACGTTCACGACGCGGCACTTGCTGCTCGTCGGTGGTACGTGCTTTTTCCGTTACCTCAGCCTGCTGACGGCTCTCACGCGTCTCGGCAGTTTGCTGCTGTGCCTGGCGACGATTACGACGGTTTTCTTCGCGATTATCGCTGCCTTCAGTACGTTCACTACGGGTGTCGCGGCGCTCATTACGGTCACGGCGGTTGCTCTGACGAGGTTTGCGACGATCCTGTTGACGTTCCGGTTTCGCTTCTGCTTTCGGTGTTGGTTGCTCGGTCGGTTTGGCTTCTTCACCACCGCTGAACAGCGCTTTCAGTGCGCCGAAGAAGCGGCTTAACAGCCCAGGTTGTGCAGGAGCTGCTGGTGTTGCCGTTGCAGCTTTCGGTGCTGGGGCTACGACAGTCGCGGCAGGTTCAGCTGGGGTTGGCGCTGGCGGTACATCCGGCATGGCAAAGGTTGCCAGTGCAGGTTGTTCAGGACGCTTACGTTCAGCGAACTCTTCTTCAGACGGCAGCGCCATCGCTTCTTCATGCAGCTTCGGCAGCATGTAGCTTAAGGTCGGCGTTTCTTCCCCTTTGCGCACGCGCAACACGTGGTAGTGCGGGGTTTCCATCTGATCGTTTGGCACAATCACGCAGCGAACACCGTCCTGACGCGTTTCAATCGCATTCACCGCAGAACGTTTTTCATTCAGCAGATAAGAAGCGATTGGCACAGGAACAATGGCGTGAACTTCCTGGGTGTTCTCTTTCAGCGCTTCTTCTTCGATCAAACGCAGAATAGAGAGCGACAGCGATTCGTTGTCACGCACGGTACCGGTACCGGAGCAGCGCGGGCAGACGTGATGGCTGGATTCACCCAGTGATGGGCTCAGGCGCTGGCGGGACATTTCCAGCAGGCCAAAGCGAGAAATATGGCTGATTTGAATACGCGCACGGTCCTGACGCACCGCTTCACGCAGACGGTTTTCTACCGCACGCTGGTGGCGTACTGGCGTCATGTCGATGAAGTCGATAACAATCAGGCCGCCGAGGTCACGCAGGCGCAGCTGACGAGCAATCTCATCGGCGGCTTCGAGGTTGGTGTTAAACGCAGTTTCTTCGATATCGCCGCCGCGGGTCGCGCGTGCGGAGTTGATGTCGATGGCTGTTAACGCTTCGGTGCTGTCGATAACAATGGAACCACCGGATGGCAGACGGACTTCACGCTGGAAGGCGGACTCGATCTGCGACTCGATCTGGTAGTGGCTGAACAGCGGGATCTCGCCGGTGTACAGTTTGATTTTGCTGCTGAAATCCGGGCGACCTAATGCAGCGATATGCTGACGTGCCAGTTCGAGGACTTTCGGGTTATCGATAAGGATTTCGCCGATATCCTGACGTAAATAATCGCGGAAGGCGCGAACGATTACGTTGCTCTCCTGATGAATCAGGAACGGAGCCGGGCGGCTTTCAGCGGCTTTTTTGATGGCTTCCCAGTGTTTCAGGCGGAAGCTTAAATCCCATTGCAGCGCCTCAGCAGATTTGCCTACGCCAGCGGTGCGCACGATAAGCCCCATGCCTTCCGGCAGTTCAAGGCTTGCCAGTGCTTCTTTTAATTCGGTACGGTCATCGCCTTCGATACGGCGAGAAATGCCACCTGCGCGCGGGTTATTTGGCATCAGAACCAGATAGCTACCCGCCAGACTGATAAAGGTGGTTAATGCCGCGCCTTTGTTGCCGCGCTCTTCTTTATCGATCTGAACAATGACTTCCTGACCTTCACGCAACACATCTTTAATGTTGGGACGACCATGAGCACTGTAGTTAGCAGGGAAATATTCGCGGGCAATTTCTTTTAGTGGGAGGAAACCGTGACGTTCAGCGCCGTAATCAACAAAAGCAGCTTCCAGACTCGGTTCAATGCGGGTGATTTTACCTTTGTAGATGTTTGCCTTTTTCTGCTCGTGCCCTGGACTTTCGATATCCAGGTCATACAGACGCTGCCCATCTACAAGGGCAACGCGCAACTCTTCCTGCTGAGTTGCGTTGATTAACATTCTTTTCATCGTAACTTACTCATTATTCTTACATTGACGACTAAGCTGCGGGCAAAGTAACGCCTTTCCGGGTGTGAACCGATGGCCTCGTGTCTAGTCGCGTCGCCAACCTCACGGTTATCGTCAGCTCAAAGAGGCGCAGAGTGTCGGTTGCCCGTTTTTCATGCGGAAAAACAGCGCAATTATCAAAGAAACAGACTGGGTATTACTCTCCAGAAATATTTCCATCTACCGGTAAGGACTGCAACCCGCAGCCCGCTAACTGCCTGAAAGATCAATACGTCTTACGCCATTGCTGCGTGGATGATCGGTCGGGCAAAATGGGTTATTCCGTAAAATTTCTTGTTTTAACAAGGATGGACACGGAAACGGCCTCATTATTCCACTGCAAGCCTTGTTATAGCAAGATGACTTTTACCATTTATCACCCGCTTACTCACAGTTTTTTCACTTCTTGCTGGTGATTGGTTTAATAACCATCAATAAAGTGATCACGTAGTGAAGTAATAAGGTGCAAAACTAAAAATAAGCATAGAAAAATGAGTGGCGCGAATCCTGTTGGCTAATTAGAATCGCCCACCATGAAAACAGAGACTCCATCCGTAAAAATTGTTGCTATCACCGCTGACGAAGCGGGGCAACGTATCGATAACTTTTTGCGTACCCAATTGAAAGGCGTACCAAAAAGTATGATTTACCGTATTTTGCGTAAAGGTGAAGTGCGGGTGAACAAAAAACGTATTAAGCCTGAATATAAACTCGAAGCGGGTGATGAGGTGCGTATCCCACCGGTTCGCGTTGCTGAGCGGGAAGAAGAGGCGGTTTCGCCACATCTGCAAAAGGTGGCGGCGCTGGCGGACGTCATCTTATATGAAGATGATCATATCCTGGTGCTGAATAAACCTTCCGGTACGGCGGTACATGGCGGCAGTGGTTTAAGCTTCGGCGTTATCGAAGGTTTGCGGGCGTTGCGCCCGGAAGCGCGGTTCCTTGAACTGGTTCATCGTCTCGACCGGGACACTTCAGGTGTGTTGCTGGTAGCGAAAAAACGCTCGGCGTTGCGTTCTCTGCATGAGCAATTACGTGAAAAAGGAATGCAAAAAGATTACCTGGCGCTGGTGCGCGGTCAGTGGCAGTCGCATGTGAAGAGCGTTCAAGCGCCGTTATTGAAAAATATTCTGCAAAGCGGCGAACGTATCGTGCGTGTCAGTCAGGAAGGCAAACCGTCGGAAACACGCTTTAAAGTGGAAGAACGCTATGCATTTGCCACCCTGGTGCGTTGTAGCCCGGTAACCGGACGTACTCATCAGATCCGTGTGCATACACAGTATGCGGGTCATCCGATTGCCTTTGACGATCGCTACGGTGACCGTGAATTTGACAGACAGCTCACTGAAGCAGGCACGGGATTAAATCGTCTGTTCCTGCACGCCGCAGCGTTGAAGTTTACCCATCCGGGGACCGGTGAGGTGATGCGTATCGAAGCGCCGATGGATGAAGGTTTGAAGCGTTGTTTGCAAAAGCTGCGTAACGCGCGCTAATACAAGCATATAAGCCTGATAATGGGCGGTTGGCCTGATAAGGCGTTTACGCCGCATCAGGCCGCCTGCACCGATTGCCGGATGCGACGTAACCGCATCCGGCGCAAACAACTATCCCATCAGCGGGTTTTTCCCTTCCCGACGTAACATCTGACACAGCGCGATTAGCGGTAAACCAACCAGCGTGTTAGGGTCACGTCCCTCTAAACGCTCAAACAGCGTAATGCCAAATCCTTCACTCTTAAAGCTACCCGCGCAGTGCAGGGGATGCTCCTTACGCACGTAATTATCAATCTCCGCCTCGCTTAGGTGACGGAAATGGACGTCAAAAGGCTCCACTTCTGTTTGTAGATGCCCATTCGCCGAATTAAACAACGCCAGTCCAGTATAGAAGGTGACGATATTGCCGCTGGCTTTGCGTAATTGCAGACGGGCATTTTCTTCCGTTAACGGTTTACCGGTGATTTCGCCATCAAGAACACATACCTGGTCTGAACCAATAATTAAATGATCCGGATAACGTGACGCCAGAGATTGCGATTTTTCTTGTGCCAGTCGAAGCACCAACTGTCGCGGTGATTCGTCGCTGCGTGGGGTTTCGTCGACCTCAGGTGCTGCACATTCAAAAGAGATTTGCAGTTTTTCCAGAAGAGCGCGACGCCATGGCGAGGTGGAGGCTAAAATAAGTTTAGGCATATTTTTTTCCATCAGATATAGCGTATTGATGATAGCCATTTTAAACTATGCGCTTCGTTTTGCAGGTTGATGTTCGTTATCAGCACTGAACGAAAATAAAGCAGTAACCCGCAATGTGTGCGAATTATTGGCAAAAGGCAACCACAGGCTGCCTTTTTCTTTGACTCTATGACGTTACAAAGTTAATATGCGCGCCCTATGCAAAAGGTAAAATTACCCCTGACTCTCGATCCGGTTCGTACGGCTCAAAAACGCCTTGATTACCAGGGTATCTATACCCCTGATCAGGTTGAGCGCGTCGCCGAATCCGTAGTCAGTGTGGACAGTGATGTGGAATGCTCCATGTCGTTCGCTATCGATAACCAACGTCTCGCAGTGTTAAACGGCGATGCGAAGGTGACGGTAACGCTCGAGTGTCAGCGTTGCGGGAAGCCGTTTACTCATCAGGTCTACACAACGTATTGTTTTAGTCCTGTGCGTTCAGACGAACAGGCTGAAGCACTGCCGGAAGCGTATGAACCGATTGAGGTTAACGAATTCGGTGAAATCGATCTGCTTGCAATGGTTGAAGATGAAATCATCCTCGCCTTGCCGGTAGTTCCGGTGCATGATTCTGAACACTGTGAAGTGTCCGAAGCGGACATGGTCTTTGGTGAACTGCCTGAAGAAGTGCAAAAGCCAAACCCATTTGCCGTATTAGCCAGCTTAAAGCGTAAGTAATTGGTGCTCCCCGTTGGATCGGGGATAAACCGTAATTGAGGAGTAAGGTCCATGGCCGTACAACAGAATAAACCAACCCGTTCCAAACGTGGCATGCGTCGTTCCCATGACGCGCTGACCGCAGTCACCAGCCTGTCTGTAGACAAAACTTCTGGTGAAAAACACCTGCGTCACCACATCACTGCCGACGGTTACTACCGCGGCCGCAAGGTCATCGCTAAGTAATCACGCGTCTGCGTGATGAAGCTTAGTGAGGATTTTCCCCAGGCAACTGGGGAAAGACCAAACCGGGCGGCGACGATACCTTGACACGTCTAACCCTGGCGTTAGATGTCATGGGAGGGGATTTTGGCCCTTCCGTGACAGTGCCTGCAGCATTGCAGGCACTGAATTCTAATTCGCAACTCACTCTTCTTTTAGTCGGCAATCCCGACGCCATCACGCCATTACTTGCTAAAGCTGACTTTGAACAACGTTCGCGTCTGCAGATTATTCCTGCGCAGTCAGTTATCGCCAGTGATGCCCGGCCTTCGCAAGCTATCCGCGCCAGCCGTGGGAGTTCAATGCGTATGGCCCTGGAGCTGGTGAAAGAAGGTCGAGCGCAAGCCTGTGTCAGTGCCGGTAATACCGGGGCACTGATGGGGCTGGCAAAATTATTACTCAAGCCCCTGGAGGGGATTGAGCGTCCGGCGCTGGTGACGGTATTACCACATCAGCAAAAGGGCAAAACGGTGGTCCTCGATTTAGGGGCCAACGTCGATTGTGACAGCACAATGTTGGTGCAATTTGCCATTATGGGCTCAGTTCTGGCTGAAGAGGTGGTGGAAATTCCCAATCCTCGCGTGGCGTTGCTCAATATTGGTGAAGAAGAAGTAAAGGGTCTTGACAGTATTCGGGATGCCTCAGCGGTGCTTAAAACAATCCCTTCTATCAATTATATCGGCTATCTTGAAGCCAATGAGTTGTTAACTGGCAAGACAGATGTGCTGGTTTGTGACGGCTTTACAGGAAATGTCACGTTAAAGACGATGGAAGGTGTTGTCAGGATGTTCCTTTCTCTGCTGAAATCTCAGGGTGAAGGGAAAAAACGGTCGTGGTGGCTACTGTTATTAAAGCGTTGGCTACAAAAGAGCCTGACGAGGCGATTCAGTCACCTCAACCCCGACCAGTATAACGGCGCCTGTCTGTTAGGATTGCGCGGCACGGTGATAAAAAGTCATGGTGCAGCCAATCAGCGAGCTTTTGCGGTCGCGATTGAACAGGCAGTGCAGGCGGTGCAGCGACAAGTTCCTCAGCGAATTGCCGCTCGCCTGGAATCTGTATACCCAGCTGGTTTTGAGCTGCTGGACGGTGGCAAAAGCGGAACTCTGCGGTAGCAGGACGCTGCCAGCGAACTCGCAGTTTGCAAGTGACGGTATATAACCGAAAAGTGACTGAGCGTACATGTATACGAAGATTATTGGTACTGGCAGCTATCTGCCCGAACAAGTGCGGACAAACGCCGATTTGGAAAAAATGGTGGACACCTCTGACGAGTGGATTGTCACTCGTACCGGTATCCGCGAACGCCACATTGCCGCGCCAAACGAAACCGTTTCAACCATGGGCTTTGAAGCGGCGACACGCGCAATTGAGATGGCGGGCATTGAGAAAGACCAGATTGGCCTGATCGTTGTGGCAACGACTTCTGCTACGCACGCTTTCCCGAGCGCAGCTTGTCAGATTCAAAGCATGTTGGACATTAAAGGTTGCCCGGCATTTGACGTTGCAGCAGCCTGTGCAGGTTTCACCTATGCATTAAGCGTAGCCGATCAATACGTGAAATCTGGGGCGGTGAAGTATGCTCTGGTCGTCGGTTCCGATGTACTGGCGCGCACCTGCGATCCAACAGATCGTGGGACTATTATTATTTTTGGCGATGGCGCGGGCGCTGCGGTGCTGGCTGCCTCTGAAGAGCCGGGAATCATTTCCACCCATCTGCATGCCGACGGTAGTTATGGTGAATTGCTGACGCTGCCAAACGCCGACCGCGTGAATCCAGAGAATTCAATTCATCTGACGATGGCGGGCAACGAAGTCTTCAAGGTTGCGGTAACGGAACTGGCGCACATCGTTGATGAGACGCTGGCGGCGAATAATCTTGACCGTTCTCAACTGGACTGGCTGGTTCCGCATCAGGCTAACCTGCGTATTATCAGTGCAACGGCGAAAAAACTCGGTATGTCGATGGACAATGTCGTGGTGACGCTGGATCGCCACGGTAATACCTCTGCGGCCTCTGTCCCGTGCGCGCTGGATGAAGCTGTACGCGACGGGCGCATTAAGCCGGGGCAGTTGGTTCTGCTTGAAGCCTTTGGCGGTGGATTCACTTGGGGCTCTGCGCTGGTTCGTTTCTAGGATAAGGATTAAAACATGACGCAATTTGCATTTGTGTTCCCTGGACAGGGTTCTCAAACCGTTGGAATGCTGGCTGATATGGCGGCGAGCTATCCAATTGTCGAAGAAACGTTTGCTGAAGCTTCTGCGGCGCTGGGCTACGACCTGTGGGCGCTGACCCAGCAGGGGTCAGCTGAAGAACTGAATAAAACCTGGCAAACCCAGCCAGCGCTGTTGACTGCATCT
This sequence comes from Shigella sp. FJ200513, assembly GCF_040495915.1. Classification (NCBI taxonomy): domain Bacteria; kingdom Pseudomonadati; phylum Pseudomonadota; class Gammaproteobacteria; order Enterobacterales; family Enterobacteriaceae; genus Shigella; species Shigella sp. FJ200513. The sequence goes on from NZ_JBDYCV010000002.1 coordinate 35,550, forward strand.
GTTGCGCTGTATCGCGTATGGCAGCAGCAGGGCGGTAAAGCACCGGCAATGATGGCCGGTCACAGCCTGGGGGAATACTCCGCGCTGGTTTGCGCTGGCGTGATTGATTTCGCTGATGCGGTGCGTCTGGTTGAGATGCGCGGTAAGTTCATGCAAGAAGCCGTACCGGAAGGCACGGGCGCTATGGCGGCAATCATCGGTCTGGATGATGCGCCTATTGCGAAAGCGTGTGAAGAAGCTGCAGAAGGTCAGGTCGTTTCTCCGGTAAACTTTAACTCTCCGGGACAGGTGGTTATTGCCGGTCATAAAGAAGCGGTTGAGCGTGCTGGCGCTGCCTGTAAAGCTGCTGGCGCAAAACGCGCGCTGCCGTTACCAGTGAGCGTACCGTCTCACTGTGCGCTGATGAAACCAGCAGCCGACAAACTGGCAGTAGAATTAGCGAAAATCACCTTTAACGCACCAACAGTTTCTGTTGTGAATAACGTTGATGTGAAATGCGAAACCAATGGTGATGCCATCCGTGACGCACTGGTACGTCAGTTGTATAACCCGGTTCAGTGGACGAAGTCTGTTGAGTACATGGCAGCGCAAGGCGTAGAACATCTCTATGAAGTCGGCCCGGGCAAGGTGCTTACTGGCCTGACGAAACGCATTGTCGACACCCTGACCGCCTCGGCGCTGAACGAACCTTCAGCGATGGCAGCGGCGCTCGAGCTTTAAAAGAGGAAAATCATGAATTTTGAAGGAAAAATCGCACTGGTAACCGGTGCAAGCCGCGGAATTGGCCGCGCAATTGCTGAAACGCTCGCAGCCCGTGGCGCGAAAGTTATTGGCACTGCGACCAGTGAAAATGGCGCTCAGGCGATCAGTGATTATTTAGGTGCCAACGGCAAAGGTCTGATGTTGAATGTGACCGACCCGGCATCTATCGAATCTGTTCTGGAAAAAATTCGCGCAGAATTTGGTGAAGTGGATATCCTGGTCAATAATGCCGGTATCACTCGTGATAACCTGTTAATGCGAATGAAAGATGAAGAGTGGAACGATATTATCGAAACTAACCTTTCATCTGTTTTCCGTCTGTCAAAAGCGGTAATGCGCGCTATGATGAAAAAGCGTCATGGTCGTATTATCACTATCGGTTCTGTGGTTGGTACCATGGGAAATGGCGGTCAGGCCAACTACGCTGCGGCGAAAGCGGGCTTGATCGGCTTCAGTAAATCACTGGCGCGCGAAGTTGCGTCACGCGGTATTACTGTAAACGTTGTTGCTCCGGGCTTTATTGAAACGGACATGACACGTGCGCTGAGCGATGACCAGCGTGCGGGTATCCTGGCGCAGGTTCCTGCGGGTCGCCTCGGCGGCGCACAGGAAATCGCCAACGCGGTTGCATTCCTGGCATCCGACGAAGCAGCTTACATCACGGGTGAAACTTTGCATGTGAACGGCGGGATGTACATGGTCTGACCGCGATTTGCACAAAATGCTCATGTTGCGCGCAGTCTGCGTGGTTATGAGTAATAATTAGTGCAAAATGATTTGCGTTATTGGGGGGTAAGGCCTCAAAATAACGTAAAATCGTGGTAAGACCTGCCGGGATTTAGTTGCAAATTTTTCAACATTTTATACACTACGAAAACCATCGCGAAAGCGAGTTTTGATAGGAAATTTAAGAGTATGAGCACTATCGAAGAACGCGTTAAGAAAATTATCGGCGAACAGCTGGGCGTTAAGCAGGAAGAAGTTACCAACAATGCTTCTTTCGTTGAAGACCTGGGCGCGGATTCTCTTGACACCGTTGAGCTGGTAATGGCTCTGGAAGAAGAGTTTGATACTGAGATTCCGGACGAAGAAGCTGAGAAAATCACCACCGTTCAGGCTGCCATTGATTACATCAACGGCCACCAGGCGTAAGTGAACATCTCCAGGCGGTCGTTCGACCGCCTGAGTTTTATCTTTTTGTCCCACTAGAATCATTTTTCCCTCCTTGGAGGACAAACGTGTCTAAGCGTCGTGTAGTTGTGACCGGACTGGGCATGTTGTCTCCTGTCGGCAATACCGTAGAGTCTACCTGGAAAGCTCTGCTTGCCGGTCAGAGTGGCATCAGCCTAATCGACCATTTCGATACTAGCGCCTATGCAACGAAATTTGCTGGCTTAGTAAAGGATTTTAACTGTGAGGACATTATCTCGCGCAAAGAACAGCGCAAGATGGATGCCTTCATTCAATATGGAATTGTCGCTGGCGTTCAGGCCATGCAGGATTCTGGCCTTGAAATAACGGAAGAGAACGCAACCCGCATTGGTGCCGCAATTGGCTCCGGGATTGGCGGCCTCGGACTGATCGAAGAAAACCACACATCTCTGATGAACGGTGGTCCACGTAAGATCAGCCCATTCTTCGTTCCGTCAACGATTGTGAACATGGTGGCAGGTCATCTGACTATCATGTATGGCCTGCGTGGCCCAAGCATCTCTATCGCGACCGCCTGTACTTCCGGCGTGCACAACATTGGCCATGCTGCGCGTATTATCGCGTATGGCGATGCTGACGTGATGGTTGCAGGTGGCGCAGAGAAAGCCAGTACGCCGCTGGGCGTTGGTGGTTTTGGCGCGGCACGTGCATTATCTACCCGCAATGATAACCCGCAAGCGGCGAGCCGCCCGTGGGATAAAGAGCGTGATGGCTTCGTACTGGGCGATGGTGCCGGTATGCTGGTACTTGAAGAGTACGAACACGCGAAAAAACGCGGTGCGAAAATTTACGCTGAACTCGTCGGCTTTGGTATGAGCAGCGATGCTTATCATATGACGTCACCGCCAGAAAATGGCGCAGGCGCAGCTCTGGCAATGGCAAATGCTCTGCGTGATGCAGGCATTGAAGCGAGTCAGATTGGCTACGTTAACGCGCACGGTACTTCTACGCCGGCTGGCGATAAAGCTGAAGCGCAGGCGGTGAAAACCATCTTCGGTGAAGCTGCAAGCCGTGTGTTGGTAAGCTCCACGAAATCTATGACCGGTCACCTGTTAGGTGCGGCGGGTGCAGTAGAATCTATCTACTCCATCCTGGCGCTGCGCGATCAGGCTGTTCCGCCAACCATCAACCTGGATAACCCGGATGAAGGTTGCGATCTGGATTTCGTACCGCATGAAGCACGTCAGGTCAGCGGAATGGAATACACGCTGTGTAACTCCTTCGGCTTCGGTGGCACTAATGGTTCTTTGATCTTTAAAAAGATCTAAGTTGTCATTTTCCACCCATATAAAAGGTCCGCTTGCGGGCCTTTTTTCTTAGCTTTTATTCCGACTTGTTCCGTAGTGAACATGCTGCCACACTAACAATTCTCTGATAAGGAGCCGGTATGTTCTTAATTAACGGTTATAAGCAGGAATCGCTGGCAGTAAGCGATCGGGCAACGCAGTTTGGTGATGGTTGTTTTACCACCGCCAGAGTTATCGACGGTAAAGTCAGTTTGTTATCGGCGCATATCCTGCGACTACAGGATGCTTGTCAGCGGTTGATGATTTCCTGTGACTTCTGGCCTCAGCTTGAACAAGAGATGAAAACGCTGGCAGCAGAACAGCAAAATGGTGTGCTGAAAGTCGTGATCAGTCGCGGTAGTGGCGGGCGAGGGTACAGCACATTGAACAGCGGACCAGCAACGCGGATTCTCTCCGTTACGGCTTATCCTGCACATTACGACCGTTTGCGTAACGAAGGGATGACGTTGGCGCTAAGCCCGGTGCGGCTGGGGCGCAATCCTCATCTTGCAGGTATTAAACATCTTAATCGGCTTGAGCAAGTATTGATTCGCTCTCATCTTGAGCAGACAAACGCTGATGAGGCGCTGGTCCTTGACAGCGAAGGGTGGGTTACGGAATGCTGTGCGGCTAATTTGTTCTGGCGGAAGGGCAATGTAGTTTATACGCCGCGACTGGATCAGGCAGGTGTTAACGGCATTATGCGACAATTCTGTATCCGTTTACTGGCACAATCCTCTTATCAGCTTGTCGAAGTGCAAGCCTCGCTGGAGGAGGCGTTGCAGGCAGATGAGATGGTTATTTGTAATGCGTTAATGCCAGTGATGCCCGTACGTGCCTGTGGCGATGTCACCTTTTCGTCAGCAACGTTATATGAATATTTAGCCCCACTTTGTGAGCGCCCGAATTAGTCATGAAAAAAGTGTTATTGATTATCTTGTTATTGCTGGTGGTACTGGGTATCGCCGCTGGTGTGGGCGTCTGGAAGGTTCGCCATCTTGCCGACAGCAAATTGCTTATCAAAGAAGAGACGATATTTACCCTGAAGCCAGGGACCGGACGTCTGGCGCTCGGTGAACAGCTTTATGCTGATAAGATCATCAATCGCCCACGGGTTTTTCAATGGCTGCTGCGTATCGAACCGGATCTTTCTCACTTTAAAGCCGGGACTTACCGCTTTACACCGCAGATGACCGTGCGCGAGATGCTGAAATTGTTGGAAAGCGGTAAAGAAGCACAGTTCCCGCTGCGACTGGTAGAAGGGATGCGTCTGAGCGACTACCTCAAGCAATTGCGTGAGGCTCCGTATATCAAGCACACGCTGAGTGACGATAAGTACGCCACCGTAGCGCAGGCACTTGAACTGGAAAACCCGGAGTGGATTGAAGGTTGGTTCTGGCCAGACACCTTGATGTATACCGCCAATACCACCGATGTCGCGTTACTCAAGCGAGTTCACAAGAAAATGGTGAAAGCGGTCGATAGCGCCTGGGAAGGGCGTGCGGACGGTCTGCCTTATAAAGATAAAAATCAGCTGGTGACGATGGCATCAATTATCGAAAAAGAAACCGCCGTTGCCAGTGAACGCGATCAGGTTGCCTCGGTATTTATCAACCGTTTACGCATTGGTATGCGCCTGCAGACCGACCCAACCGTGATTTACGGGATGGGAGAGCGTTATAATGGCAAACTTTCTCGTGCAGACCTGGAAACGCCGACAGCGTATAACACCTATACCATTACCGGTTTGCCGCCGGGTGCGATAGCTACGCCGGGGGCGGATTCGCTGAAGGCTGCTGCGCATCCGGCAAAAACGCCGTATCTCTATTTTGTGGCCGATGGTAAAGGTGGTCACACGTTTAATACCAATCTTGCCAGTCATAACAAGTCTGTGCAGGATTATCTGAAAGTGCTTAAGGAAAAAAATGCGCAGTAAGTATATCGTCATTGAGGGGCTGGAAGGCGCAGGCAAAACTACCGCGCGTAATGTGGTGGTTGAGACGCTCGAGCAACTGGGTATCCGCGACATGGTTTTCACTCGGGAACCTGGCGGTACGCAACTTGCCGAAAAGTTAAGAAGCCTGGTGCTGGATATCAAATCGGTAGGCGATGAAGTCATTACCGATAAAGCCGAAGTTCTGATGTTTTATGCCGCGCGCGTTCAACTGGTAGAAACGGTCATCAAACCTGCGCTGGCTAACGGCACCTGGGTGATTGGCGATCGCCACGATCTTTCCACTCAGGCGTATCAGGGCGGAGGACGTGGTATTGACCAACATATGCTGGCAACACTGCGTGATGCTGTTCTCGGGGATTTTCGCCCAGACTTAACGCTCTATCTCGATGTTACCCCGGAAGTTGGCTTAAAACGCGCGCGTGCGCGCGGCGAGCTGGATCGTATTGAGCAAGAGTCTTTCGATTTCTTTAATCGCACCCGCGCCCGCTATCTGGAACTGGCTGCACAAGATAAAAGTATTCATACCATTGATGCCACCCAGCCGCTGGAGGCCGTGATGGATGCAATCCGCACTACCGTGACCCACTGGGTGAAGGAGTTGGACGCATGAGATGGTATCCATGGTTACGACCTGATTTCGAAAAACTGGTAGCCAGCTATCAGGCCGGAAGAGGTCACCATGCGCTACTCATTCAGGCGTTACCGGGCATGGGCGATGATGCTTTAATCTACGCCCTGAGCCGTTATTTACTCTGCCAACAACCGCAGGGCCACAAAAGTTGCGGTCACTGTCGTGGATGTCAGTTGATGCAGGCTGGCACGCATCCCGATTACTACACCCTGGCTCCCGAAAAAGGGAAAAATACGCTGGGCATTGATGCGGTACGTGAGGTCACCGAAAAGCTGAATGAGCACGCACGCCTAGGTGGTGCGAAAGTTGTCTGGGTAACCGATGCTGCCTTACTGACCGACGCCGCGGCTAACGCATTGCTGAAAACGCTTGAAGAGCCACCAGCAGAAACCTGGTTTTTCCTGGCTACCCGCGAGCCTGAACGTTTACTGGCAACATTACGTAGTCGTTGTCGGTTACATTACCTTGCGCCGCCTCCAGAACAGTACGCCGTGACTTGGCTTTCACGCGAAGTGACAATGTCACAGGATGCATTACTTGCCGCATTGCGCTTAAGCGCCGGTTCGCCTGGCGCGGCACTGGCGTTGTTTCAGGGAGATAACTGGCAGGCTCGTGAAACATTGTGTCAGGCGTTGGCATATAGCGTGCCATCGGGCGACTGGTATTCGCTGCTGGCGGCCCTTAATCATGAACAAGCTCCGGCGCGTTTACACTGGCTGGCAACGTTGCTGATGGATGCGCTAAAACGCCATCATGGCGCTGCGCAGGTGACCAATGTTGATGTGCCGGGCCTGGTCGCCGAACTGGCAAACCATCTTTCTCCCTCGTGCCTGCAGGCTATACTGGGGGATGTTTGCCACATTCGTGAACAGTTAATGTCTGTCACAGGCATCAACCGCGAGCTTCTCATCACCGATCTTTTACTGCGTATTGAGCATTACCTGCAACCGGGCGTTGTGTTACCGGTTCCTCATCTTTAAGAGAGACATCATGTTTTTAGTCGACTCACACTGCCATCTCGATGGTCTGGATTATGAATCTTTGCATAAGGACGTGGATGACGTTCTGGCGAAAGCCGCCGCACGCGATGTGAAATTTTGTCTGGCAGTCGCCACAACATTACCGGGTTATTTACATATGCGGGATCTGGTAGGCGAACGTGACAACGTCGTATTTTCTTGTGGCGTGCATCCACTCAACCAGAATGATCCCTACGATGTAGAAGATTTACGCCGTCTGGCGGCAGAAGAGGGTGTTGTAGCGCTGGGTGAAACCGGGCTGGATTATTATTACACACCGGAAACTAAAGTACGTCAGCAAGAGTCCTTCATCCATCATATCCAGATTGGTCGTGAACTGAACAAGCCGGTTATCGTCCATACCCGTGACGCCCGTGCCGATACGCTGGCAATTCTGCGCGAAGAAAAAGTGACGGATTGCGGTGGCGTACTACACTGTTTTACAGAGGACAGAGAAACGGCGGGTAAATTACTGGATCTCGGATTTTACATCTCCTTTTCCGGCATTGTGACCTTCCGTAATGCGGAGCAACTGCGCGATGCTGCGCGTTATGTCCCCCTGGATCGATTACTGGTGGAAACTGACTCACCTTACCTTGCGCCGGTACCGCATCGAGGAAAAGAGAATCAACCTGCGATGGTTCGTGACGTTGCAGAATACATGGCTGTGTTGAAAGGTGTTGCCGTTGAAGAACTGGCGCAGGTAACCACCGATAACTTCGCCCGTCTGTTTCACATCGACGCTTCCCGCCTTCAATCCATCCGTTGAATGAGTTTTTTTAAAGCTCGTAATTAATGGCTAAAACGAGTAAAGTTCACCGCCGAAAATTGGGCGGTGAATAACCGCGTTTGAAATATTGTGACATATGTTTTGTCAAAATGTGCAACTTCTCCAATGATCTGAAGTTGAAACGTGATAGCCGTCAAACAAATTGGCACTGAATTATTTTACTCTGTGTAATAAATAAAGGGCGCTTAGATGCCCTGTACACGGCGAGGCTCTCCCCCCTTGCCACGCGTGAGAACGTAAAAAAAGCACCCATACTCAGGAGCACTCTCAATTATGTTTAAGAATGCATTTGCTAACCTGCAAAAGGTCGGTAAATCGCTGATGCTGCCGGTATCCGTACTACCTATCGCAGGTATTCTGCTGGGCGTCGGTTCCGCGAATTTCAGCTGGCTGCCCGCCGTTGTATCGCATGTTATGGCAGAAGCAGGCGGTTCCGTCTTTGCAAACATGCCACTGATTTTTGCGATCGGTGTCGCCCTCGGCTTTACCAATAACGATGGCGTATCCGCGCTGGCCGCAGTTGTTGCCTATGGCATCATGGTTAAAACCATGGCCGTGGTTGCGCCACTGGTACTGCATTTACCTGCTGAAGAAATCGCCTCTAAACACTTGGCGGATACTGGCGTACTCGGAGGGATTATCTCCGGTGCGATTGCAGCGTACATGTTTAACCGTTTCTACCGTATTAAGCTGCCTGAGTATCTTGGCTTCTTTGCCGGTAAACGCTTTGTGCCGATCATTTCTGGCCTGGCTGCCATCTTTACTGGCGTTGTGCTGTCCTTCATTTGGCCGCCGATTGGTTCTGCAATCCAGACCTTCTCTCAGTGGGCTGCTTACCAGAACCCGGTAGTTGCGTTTGGCATTTACGGTTTCATCGAACGTTGCCTGGTACCGTTTGGTCTGCACCACATCTGGAACGTACCTTTCCAGATGCAGATTGGTGAATACACCAACGCAGCAGGTCAGGTTTTCCACGGCGACATTCCGCGTTATATGGCGGGTGACCCGACTGCGGGTAAACTGTCTGGTGGCTTCCTGTTCAAAATGTACGGTCTGCCAGCTGCCGCAATTGCTATCTGGCACTCTGCTAAACCAGAAAACCGCGCGAAAGTGGGCGGTATTATGATCTCCGCGGCGCTGACCTCGTTCCTGACCGGTATCACCGAGCCGATCGAGTTCTTCTTCATGTTCGTTGCGCCGATCCTGTACATCATCCACGCGATTCTGGCAGGCCTGGCATTCCCAATCTGTATTCTTCTGGGGATGCGTGACGGTACGTCGTTCTCGCACGGTCTGATCGACTTCATCGTTCTGTCTGGTAACAGCAGCAAACTGTGGCTGTTACCGATCGTCGGTATCGGTTATGCGATTGTTTACTACACCATCTTCCGCGTGCTGATTAAAGCACTGGATCTGAAAACGCCGGGTCGTGAAGACGCGACTGAAGATGCAAAAGCAACAGGTACCAGCGAAATGGCACCGGCTCTGGTTGCTGCATTTGGTGGTAAAGAAAACATTACTAACCTCGACGCATGTATTACCCGTCTGCGCGTCAGCGTTGCTGATGTGTCTAAAGTGGATCAGGCTGGCCTGAAGAAACTGGGCGCAGCGGGCGTAGTGGTTGCTGGTTCTGGTGTTCAGGCTATTTTCGGTACTAAATCCGATAACCTGAAAACCGAGATGGATGAGTACATCCGTAACCACTAATCCGTAAGACGTTGGGGAGACTAAGGCAGCCAGATGGCTGCCTTTTTTACAGGTGTTATTCAGAATTGATACGTGCCGGTAATGCTGAAATTACGCGGTGCGCCGTAGACGATAGAACCTTCCATGTTGGTATCGTAGGTTTTGTCGAACAGGTTATTGACGTTCCCCTGTAACGAGAAGTTTTTCGTCACCTGGTAGCGGGTGAAGAGATCCACCAGCGCGTAGCTACCTTGCTCGGCGCGGAAGGTGCCATACGGTGTCACGGTGTCGGTATACACGCGATTTTGCCAGTTAACACCACCGCCGACTGTCAACTCTGGCATGACAGGCAACCGATAGCTGGTGAACATTTTAACCGTGGTGCGTGGCAGATTAGGATTAACGGCGTTTCCTTCGTTATCCTCTGCAAGATAGCGCGTTGCGCCAAATGTCAGCTGCCAGTTGTCGGTAATTGCGCCGTTGAGTTCAAATTCCACCCCTTTACTGACTGTCCCATCCACCGCTTTATAGGCGGTTTCGCCGTTGCTGCCGGGGATAGGTGTACCGGTGGACTGAGCGACATTATCCTGCTCAATACGGAAGATGGCTAACGTGGTGGTCAGACGGCTATTCATCCAGTCCGATTTCAGACCCAGCTCGTAGTTGTTACCGGTGATTGGAGCCAGATATTTGCCTGAACTGTCACGATCATTTTGCGGCTGGAAAATAGAGGTATAGCTGGCGTAGGTCGACCAGTTGTCATTGATGTCAAACACCAGACCAGCGTAAGGCGTGGTGTGGTTTTTCTCCATGCTGTAAGTCAGCGTATCAACCCGCCAGTTGGTATAACGTGCGCCGAGGATCAGATGCAGCGGATCGGCAAGGGTGACACGAGTGGCAGCATATAACGATTTCATATGTGTGGTATCGTCCTGCGCCAGGCTCTGTGATGACCAGTCGGCTTGTGGGAAATTGCCATTAAAGTTGTAGAAACTGCCAATTTCATCCGGGAAGATGTTGGCCCATGAACTGAACGATTGTTTTGTTTGCTGTAACTGCCACCAAACATTAGATTGTGCTGACGACCAAACAATTCATAACTACCGTCAGCGAACAAATCCAGCGCATCAACTTTACGTTTGCCACTGTTCCAACCGGTGCCGCCGACATGATCAAAGCCAGGTCCATAATTACTGTATGGCCCAACCAGCATACCATCCGCTTTGTTTACATAGGCATCGACATACATCATTTTGCTGTCAAATTCGACTTCAGAGTGGGTGGCATTCAGTGTCGCTTGCCAGGTATCAGCAAACCGCTGCTTCAGGGTCATAAAGACCTTGTTGATCTCTTTATCGTTGTACGCCCAGTCAGGTGCGGTACTGCGTGCGCGATCGTAACTGTTGCTGCTGCCATCAGTATTCCAGCGCGGTAAACCGCCCCAGGTTGGGCTATTAACATCAATGCGCTGATATTCGTAACCGGCTGAAAGCGTCGTAAGATCGCCTAAATCAGCATCGACAATGCCCGAGAAGAAGGTCTTTTCACTATTGTAGCGGTCCAGCCATGAGTCGTTATTCTGGTAGCCGCCGACAATTCGCGCGCGGATTTTACCGTCTTCGGTGAGTGGGCTTTGTAAATCCGCCACATACCGTTCTTTGTTCCAGCTACCGTATTCCGCCGAGACATCGCCTTTAAATTCACGACAGGTCGCGTGTTTTCGAACCATATTAATTGCCGCAGATGGATTACCCGTCCCGGTCATGAGTCCTGTCGCGCCACGCACTACTTCTACGCGTTCAAACAGTGCCATATCAGAAAGTGCGTCGCCCAGATTCCAGCGCGATTCAAAATAGGTGGGGATACCATCAACCATATAGTTATCGATCTGGAATCCGCGGGAATAATAAAGAGCACGATCGGAATCCGCCTGACTTTTGCTGATCCCCAGCGTGTTTTCCATCACTTCGCCCAGCGTTTGTAACTGCTGATCTTCCATCCGCTGCTGGCTAACAATAGTGACCGACTGAGGAATATCATGTTGAGTCATCTGCATTTTGGTACCCGCAGAGGTAGACGTTACGCTGTAATCATTTTCGCCATCATCTGGAGCTGTGGCTGAACCCTCAACAATCACCGTTTCTTCAGTGGCTGGTGCAGCAAAAGCGGCAGAAGGTAATAGTGCCAGTGCTATGCAACCGGCAAGTAGTGACGGTTTGGTGATGACTTGATATTGATTATCCCTGTTAAATTGTGTTGAAAGCATTTGAAATCTCTTGGTTTATGTTGTCGTCAGGCTCATGCCGGAGGAGGGTGATGAGCGGTTATATTTAGTGTGCGAATAATTTTGCTGCAAATGCAAATGAGAAATATACGCATTCATATTTGTCGTGTAAACCAAACAGAGAATGTCTTTTCAGCGCATTCGCAGGCAGAAATGGGAATAATGGCGATATATACGGCAGCAAAACGATTTTTTGCTTAAGAAATCGTGAGTTAAGATTGAAAGAGCAGGTTTAACTCGACCATACTCTATACTCGCAGTGTGGCGCGGCGTAGCATGGCGCAACGCATGGCTATTTGAAAAAGGAAAATGTCGTGGCAGAAGAAACTATATTCAGCAAAATTATTCGTCGTGAGATCCCCTCCGATATCGTCTACCAGGATGATCTGGTAACGGCGTTTCGCGATATTTCGCCGCAAGCGCCAACGCATATTCTGATCATTCCGAATATTCTCATTCCGACTGTGAACGACGTGTCAGCTGAGCATGAGCAGGCGCTGGGACGCATGATCACCGTAGCGGCAAAAATTGCTGAGCAAGAAGGTATTGCCGAAGATGGCTATCGTCTGATCATGAATACCAACCGCCATGGCGGACAAGAGGTTTACCACATCCATATGCACTTGTTGGGTGGCCGTCCGCTGGGACCAATGCTGGCGCATAAAGGTCTGTAACGATGAGAAAAGGATGCTTTGGGCTGGTGTCTCTGGTGTTGTTACTGCTGGTGGGCTGTCGTTCACATCCGGAAATTCCGGTGAATGATGAGCAATCGCTGGTGATGGAGTCATCTTTATTGGCTGCGGGCATCAGTGCAGAAAAGCCCGTCCTTTCGACGTCTGATATTCAACCTTCAGCATCCTCAACGATTTATAACGAAAGGCAAGAACCCGTTACCGTTCATTATCGTTTTTACTGGTATGACGCCAGAGGGCTGGAGATGCATCCTCTGGAAAGGCCACGCAGCGTTACCATTCCCGCACATTCGGCGGTAACGCTGTACGGCAGCGCCAATTTTCTGGGGGCGCACAAAGTCAGACTTTATCTATATTTGTAAAGGGGTGAATCTTGATGACAAAAATGAGTCGCTACGCCTTGATTACCGCGCTGGCGATGTTTCTCGCCGGGTGTGTGGGGCAACGTGAACCTGCACCGGTAGAAGAAGTGAAACCAGCGCCGGAACAACCAGCCGAGCCACAACAGCCTGTCCCCACAGTGCCCTCGGTGCCGACGATCCCGCAGCAGCCAGGCCCAATTGAGCACGAAGATCGAACGGCACCGCCTGCGCCGCATATTCGCCATTATGACTGGAATGGCGCAATGCAGCCGATGGTCAGTAAGATGCTTGGGGCTGACGGGGTGACTGCGGGTAGCGTCCTGCTGGTTGATAGCGTTAACAACCGTACTAACGGTTCGCTGAATGCCGCAGAAGCGACCGAAACGCTGCGAAATGCGCTGGCTAATAACGGGAAATTTACCCTGGTTTCCGCCCAGCAACTGTCGATGGCTAAGCAACAGTTAGGTTTGTCGCCGCAGGACAGTTTAGGCACCCGTAGTAAAGCCATAGGCATTGCCCGCAATGTCGGCGCTCATTACGTGCTGTACTCCTGCGCCTCTGGCAACGTTAACGCTCCGACCCTACAAATGCAGCTGATGCTGGTGCAGACGGGCGAAATTATCTGGTCAGGTAAAGGTGCCGTTTCGCAGCAATAATCCCATCACGCGCGACGAATTGCTGTCGCGCTTTTTCCCGCAGTTTCATCCCGTCACGACGTTTAATAGTGGGCTTAGTGGCGGTAGTTTTCTCATTGAACATCAGGGCCAGCGTTTTGTTGTGCGTCAGCCGCACGATCCTGATGCGCCGCAGTCCGCGTTCTTGCGCCAGTATCGGGCTTTATCACAACTACCCGCAAGCATTGCACCGAAGCCGCATTTATATCTCCGTGACTGGATGGTAGTCGACTATCTGCCCGGTGCGGTAAAAACGTATTTGCCGGATACCAACGAACTGGCAGGCTTGCTGTATTATCTACATCAACAACCACGTTTTGGCTGGCGAATAACGCTGTTGCCCTTACTGGAACTGTACTGGCAGCAAAGCGATCCGGCGCGGCGGACTGTGGGTTGGCTGCGAATGTTAAAACGTCTGCGCAAAGCGCGGGAACCACGACCTTTACGCTTAAGTCCATTGCATATGGATGTCCACGCCGGAAATTTAGTGCATAGCGCATCAGGGTTAAAACTCATCGACTGGGAGTATGCTGGAGATGGTGATATCGCGCTGGAACTGGCGGCGGTGTGGGTGGAAAATACTGAACAGCACCGGCAATTGGTCAATGACTATGCCACTCGCGCGAAGATTTATCCGGCGCAATTATGGCGTCAGGTCAGGCGATGGTTTCCCTGGCTGCTGATGCTCAAAGGAGGGTGGTTTGAGTACCGCTGGCGACAAACCGGCGATCAACAATTTATCAGGCTGGCCGATGACACCTGGCGGCAGCTATTAATAAAACAATAAGGAGAGCAGTGTGGGTCCAGTAATGTTGGATGTCGAAGGTTACGAACTGGACGCGGAAGAGCGTGAAATACTGGCGCATCCGCTGGTGGGAGGGCTGATTCTCTTTACGCGTAACTATCATGATCCTGCCCAGTTACGTGAACTGGTGCGCCAGATCCGCGCAGCATCGCGCAATCATCTGGTGGTGGCGGTAGATCAGGAAGGTGGACGCGTGCAGCGTTTTCGCGAAGGTTTTACCCGCTTACCGGCAGCACAATCCTTTGCTGCGCTGTTGGGAATGGAAGAGGGCGGCAAACTGGCGCAAGAGGCGGGTTGGCTGATGGCCAGCGAAATGATCGCTATGGATATTGATATCAGCTTTGCGCCAGTGCTGGATGTCGGGCATATCAGCGCGGCGATTGGCGAGCGTTCTTATCATGCCGATCCACAAAAAGCCCTGGCAATTGCCAGCCGGTTTATTGATGGTATGCATGAAGCCGGAATGAAAACGACCGGGAAACACTTCCCAGGACACGGTGCAGTAACGGCAGACTCACACAAAGAAACACCGTGCGATCCACGTCCACAAGCGGAGATTCGCGCTAAAGATATGTCGGTCTTCAGTTCCTTAATCCGCGAAAATAAACTCGACGCCATTATGCCTGCGCATGTGATCTACAGTGATGTTGATCCGCGTCCGGCGAGCGGTTCTCCCTACTGGCTGAAAACCGTTTTGCGTCAGGAACTGGGGTTTGACGGCGTGATTTTCTCTGACGATTTATCGATGGAAGGTGCCGCGATTATGGGCAGTTATGCCGAACGCGGGCAGGCATCACTGGATGCGGGTTGCGATATGATCCTGGTCTGCAATAATCGTAAAGGGGCCGTCAGCGTGTTAGATAATCTGTCACCGATCAAGGCAGAACGTGTTACACGTTTGTATCATAAAGGTTCATTTTCGCGACAGGAACTGATGGACTCGGCTCGCTGGAAAGCGATCAGCACCCGTCTGAATCAGTTACATGAACGCTGGCAGGAAGAGAAAGTAGGTCACTAACCCTGGCTTATGTGAGGAAGCGATGATTATCTATTTACACGGTTTTGACTCTAACAGTCCGGGTAACCACGAGAAAGTCTTACAATTGCAGTTTATTGACCCGGATGTACGCTTGATAAGCTACAGTACGCGGCATCCGAAACATGATATGCAGCATCTGCTTAAAGAAGTGGACAAAATGTTGCAACTGAACGTTGACGAGCGTCCGCTAATTTGCGGCGTTGGCCTGGGCGGATACTGGGCGGAACGGATTGGTTTTCTTTGCGATATCCGCCAGGTGATCTTCAACCCTAATTTGTTCCCTTATGAGAACATGGAAGGCAAGATTGATCGCCCGGAAGAGTATGCCGATATTGCCACTAAGTGTGTGACCAACTTCCGCGAGAAGAATCGCGATCGTTGTCTGGTTATTTTGTCGCGTAATGATGAAGCACTTAACAGCCAGCGGACATCTGAAGAGTTGCATCATTATTACGAGATTGTCTGGGACGAAGAGCAGACGCACAAATTCAAGAATATCTCCCCGCATTTACAGCGCATTAAAGCGTTCAAAACCCTCGGGTAAATGCCCTCGTCGCATCAGGTAACCTTGCCGGTACCTGATGCGCTCCGAATTCTGTAAGTCGGATAAGGCGTCCACGCCGCATCCGACAGTCGAGCATCAATGCCTGATGCGATGCTGCGCATCTTATCAGGACGACCAAACGCCCTCGATATACGCTTCACCCTATATTACCCTTCCGAATTTGCTCAAATAATAAACAATAAACTCTATTTTTTGATCTCCCCCGGTAAAGTTGCCTATCTTTTAAGCAACAAAACTTGATTAACATCAATTTTGGTATGACCAATGCACCATTCATGTTATTCTCAATAGCGAAGAACATTTTCATTGCTGTAACCTGTTGTTAATTAAGAGCTATGTTAATAACCATTAATTAACAATTGGTTAATAAATTTAAGGGGGGCACGTTGACTACGCCATTGAAAAAGATTGTGATTGTCGGCGGCGGTGCTGGTGGGCTGGAAATGGCAACACAGCTGGGGCATAAGCTGGGACGTAAGAAAAAAGCCAAAATTACGCTGGTCGATCGTAACCACAGCCACCTGTGGAAACCACTGCTGCACGAAGTGGCGACTGGCTCGCTTGATGAAGGCGTCGATGCGTTGAGCTATCTGGCCCATGCGCGCAATCATGGTTTCCAGTTCCAGTTGGGTTCCGTCATTGATATTGATCGTGAAGCGAAAACAATCACTATTGCAGAACTACGCGACGAGAAAGGTGAACTGTTGGTTCCGGAACGTAAAATCGCCTATGACACCCTGGTCATGGCGCTGGGTAGCACCTCTAACGATTTCAATACGCCAGGCGTCAAAGAGAACTGCATTTTCCTCGATAACCCGCACCAGGCGCGTCGCTTCCACCAGGAGATGCTGAATCTGTTCCTGAAATACTCTGCCAACCTGGGCGCAAATGGCAAAGTGAACATTGCGATTGTCGGCGGCGGCGCGACGGGTGTAGAACTCTCCGCTGAATTGCACAACGCGATCAAGCAACTGCACAGCTACGGTTACAAAGGCCTGACCAACGAAGCCCTGAACGTAACGCTGGTAGAAGCGGGAGAACGTATTTTGCCTGCATTACCGCCACGTATCTCTGCTGCGGCCCACAACGAGCTAACGAAACTTGGCGTTCGCGTGCTGACGCAAACCATGGTCACCAGTGCTGATGAAGGCGGCCTGCACACTAAAGATGGCGAATATATTGAGGCTGATCTGATGGTATGGGCAGCCGGGATCAAAGCGCCAGACTTCCTGAAAGATATCGGTGGTCTTGAAACTAACCGTATCAACCAGCTGGTGGTGGAACCGACGCTGCAAACCACTCGCGATCCAGACATTTACGCTATTGGCGACTGCGCGTCATGCCCGCGTCCGGAAGGGGGCTTTGTTCCGCCGCGTGCTCAGGCTGCACACCAGATGGCGACTTGCGCAATGAACAACATTCTGGCGCAGATGAACGGTAAGCCGCTGAAAAATTATCAGTATAAAGATCATGGTTCGCTGGTATCGCTGTCGAACTTCTCCACCGTTGGTAGCCTGATGGGTAACCTGACGCGCGGCTCAATGATGATTGAAGGACGAATTGCGCGCTTTGTATATATCTCGCTATACCGAATGCATCAGATTGCGCTGCATGGTTACTTTAAAACCGGATTAATGATGCTGGTGGGGAGTATTAACCGCGTTATCCGTCCGCGTTTGAAGTTGCATTAATCGACGTACACTGGCGGATGTGGTATAAACGCCTTATCCGCCCTGGACAAATGGTACGAGCGGTAGGCCTGATAAGACGCGTTAAGCGTCGCATCAGGCATTCCTTCAGACTCCTCCGAATCCTTAAGTATTTCCAGTCATTCCCGCGCTTTTCATCTTCTGTCTGATAGCTGCTTTTCTCCTTCGCTTGCATGATTGGCATAACTGCAAAGAAGGAGGTGTTCCCGTGAATAAATCAATGTTGGCGGGTATCGGGATTGGTGTCGCAGCTGCGTTGGGCGTAGCGGCAGTGGCCAGTCTGAACGTGTTTGAACGGGGCCCGCAATACGCTCAGGTTGTTTCTGCAACCCCAATCAAGGAAACGGTTAAAACACCGCGTCAGGAGTGTCGCAACGTCACAGTGACCCATCGTCGACCGGTGCAGGATGAAAATCGCATTACCGGGTCGGTGCTCGGCGCTGTTGCTGGTGGCGTGATAGGGCATCAGTTTGGTGGTGGTCGCGGTAAAGATGTCGCCACTGTTGTGGGGGCGCTGGGTGGTGGATATGCCGGTAACCAGATCCAGGGCTCTCTCCAGGAAAGCGATACTTACACGACTACGCAACAGCGTTGTAAAACGGTGTATGACAAGTCAGAAAAAATGCTCGGTTATGATGTGACCTATAAGATTGGCGATCAGCAGGGCAAAATCCGCATGGACCGCGATCCGGGTACGCAGATCCCGCTAGATAGTAACGGGCAACTGATTTTGAATAACAAAGTATAACAAGGCTGTACTCTGCAATTTGGCCCCTCATTCGCTCAGGCTGAGGGGCCTTTTTTGCGACTTATTTCACCAGTTCGGGCCATAAACGCAAAGTCGTTCCGGCAATCTGCATCAGTTTTTCCAGCGATGCACCTTCGCGTGCGCTGATCGACATCCCCTGAATAATACAATTAAGGAATTCTGCCAGATGTGTCACGTCACAGTGGGTCGGGATTTCCCCGCGCGCTTGTCGTTGACATAAAAACTGCTGCAAAGTGCGCTCTTGCATCGCATGGCGTGATTTCAACGTATTGGCTATATCTCCTGAATCTGGGGAGAGGGTGGTGCAGTTGTTGATCATGAAGCAGCCTGCCGGGGTGTCTTTGCTGGTAAAGCAGTTGGCGATGGCAGCAAAATAGTCAGCCAGCGCAGACTCCACGCTTTTCTCTTCACAAAACAGCTGTGCTTCATGCTTAGCGGCAAAACGATCGATATAGCGGTCGAGAACGGCACGAAATAACCCCTCTTTGTTGGTAAATTCCGCGTATAGCGTGGGCGCTTTGGCTCCGGTTGCTTCGACGAGGTCCGCAAGAGAAGTCGCTTCATAACCGTGTTGCCAGAACAATTTCATGGCCTTATCAAGCGCGGCATCCCTGTCGAACACTTTTGGGCGGCCACGGCTTTTTTTTACACATTGTGTTGAGTCAGTTGCCATGATGCCGTTGTACCTGGTGACTGTGAATGAAAGGTTATTATAAAAATAATCACCTCCGTTCACCAGTCCAGATCCCATAAAAATAATTGCTTTCTATTTGACTGAAATTTAAAGATTTTTAAATTAATTAATGATTGTTATAAAAAATATCTTGTATGTGATCCAGATCACATCTATCATTTAGTTATCGATCGTTAAGTAATTTCTTGCGACGTCATTCATCTGCATAAGGCCACTATTATGAAAAACGTAAAAACCTCATCGCTGCGGCGATTTTAAGCTCCATGTCATTTGCCAACTTTGCGGCTGTCGAAGTTCAGTCAACGCCAGAAGGCCAACAAAAAGTCGGTACTATCAGTGCTAACGCGGGGACAAATCTGGGATCGCTGGAAGAGCAGCTGGCGCAAAAAGCGGATGAGATGGGCGCAAAATCTTTCCGTATTACTTCTGTAACCGGTCCGAATACCCTCCATGGAACAGCAGTAATTTATAAATAAGCATTAACCCTCATTAATGCCTGCTACTGCTGATTTTTTCCCCGCGACATGCCGTGTCGCGGGGATTTTTTTTATCCAGGATTTACAGAGTTTGTGGGCTCACTTGATGACGGCGGACATCCACCGGCATCCCGGAACGGACATCCATCACATGTTGCAT
Source organism: Shigella sp. FJ200513 (assembly GCF_040495915.1). NCBI lineage: Bacteria > Pseudomonadati > Pseudomonadota > Gammaproteobacteria > Enterobacterales > Enterobacteriaceae > Shigella > Shigella sp. FJ200513. The sequence goes on from NZ_JBDYCV010000002.1 coordinate 55,122, forward strand.
CACTTCAGCGTCAGTTTGTGCTGCATCTTTAAATGATTGCATTGCGCTATTCAGCGTAATTGGCAGCAGCTGCGGATCGTCATCAATCTTCTCTGACAGCGGCTGATGTACTTCAACCAGACGCGCACCGTTTGGTTCGGCAGAGACTTTTATCGGAGTGTTGATGATATTCACTTTGGTGCCTGGGGTGACCTGGCTAAAGAGTGTTTTGATATCGTCATCCCGCAGACGAATACAGCCAGAACTTACCCGCATGCCAATGCCGAAATCGGCGTTCGTACCGTGAAGCAAATAAACGCCGCCATAGGCCGCCAGACGAATCGCATGATGGCCCATTGGGTTATCCGGTCCAGCCGGCACTACCGCAGGCAACTCAATTCCCTGTGCTTTATAACGGGCGCGGATGTTTGCCGTTGGCGTCCAGGTTGGGTTTGCACGTTTGTCTGAAACGGTGGTCACCATTGTCGGTGTCAGCGTGTCACCACCTAACTGACCAATACCTATTGGATACACGGTTACCGAATTTTTACCCGGCGGGTAGTAATAGAGACGCAGCTCCGCAATGTTGATCACAATGCCTTCGCGCGGCGCGTCTGGAAGTAGGGTTTGCAACGGGATCGTTAACACGCTGCCCGCGCGCGGTACGTAAGGATCAACGCCGGGGTTAGCTTGTAACAGAGCGAGAAAGCCGACGTTATATTTTTTGGCGATGGCTTCCAGAGAACCACCGTCATTTTCCACCACATGAAATTTGTTTTCGCCAACCAGACGACTGCTCGCTGGCGGCAGCGGCCAGGTGTTGGCTTTTGCCGGTAGCGCCAGCGCCACGGCAGCGGCGAACGTAAAAAACGTTAGCCAGCGAGAAAAACGCGTTTTGATCATCACCAAAAATACATAATAAATATAAGGTTATTGTAATAAACAGATAAGCCTGAATTATGGATGGTGACAGTGTCGGATAGTGCAGGAAAGTGCAAAGAATTTGTAAATGTTGCAGATGGGGGCGCAGAAACGCCCCCGATTTACATTAAGCGATCGCGTTCTCTTCCAGTTCACGCATAAACTGGCGTACCCATTCGATACGCGTTTTCCGCTCACTCAAATCCTGAATAAATTTCAGGCGCGTCGGACCATCAAGGCGGTAATGCTGCGGCTGTTTTTGCAGCAAACCAATCAACCAGGCCGGATTAACGTGATTCTTCTCGGCAAATTCGATCACCCCGCCTTTCTCATTACCTTCCAGCTTCCTGATCCCCAGTTTCTGCGCTTGCTGGCGCAGACGGGCAATATCCAGCAGGGTACGCGCCGGATCTGGCAGCAGGCCGAAGCGATCGATAAGCTCGACTTTGATCTCTTCCAGTTCGTTTTCCGTTTTGGCGCTGGCAATACGTTTGTAGAACGACAGACGCGTGTTCACGTCAGGGATGAAATCATCTGGCAATAGCGACGGCATCCGCAGCTCGACTTCTGTTTGCTGGCTGGTGAGATCTTCCAGCGACGGCTCGCGTCCGGCTTTCAGTGCATCGACGGCGTTTTCCAGCAACTCCATATACAGCGAGAAACCGATGGTTTCCATTGAGCCGCTTTGTTCTTCGCCAAGCAGTTCACCCGCGCCGCGAATCTCCAGATCGTGCGTTGCCAGCGCAAAACCTGCCCCGAGATCTTCCAGCGAGGCAATCGCTTCAAGACGTTTTTGTGCATCGGTAGTCATCGCTTTTGGATGCGGCGTCAGCAGCCATGCATATGCCTGATGATGTGAACGTCCGACGCGACCGCGTAACTGGTGCAGCTGCGCCAGACCGAAGTGATCCGCACGTTCAATGATAATGGTGTTGGCTGTCGGGATGTCGATCCCGGTTTCGATAATGGTGGTACAAACCAGCACGTTGAAACGTTGATGATGGAAATCATTCATCACCCGTTCCAGTTCGCGCTCGCGCATCTGCCCGTGACCGATGGCAATCCGTGCTTCAGGCACCAGTTCTGCCAGCCGTTCGGCGGCTTTCTGAATGTTTTCCACATCATTGTAGAGATAATAAACCTGTCCTCCGCGCAAAATTTCACGCAGGATCGCCTCCCGGACCACCAGGCTGTCATACTCACGGACAAAGGTTTTAACTGCCAGACGACGGGCGGGCGGCGTGGCGATAATCGACAGGTCACGCATTCCGCTCATTGCCATATTCAGCGTACGTGGGATCGGCGTTGCAGTAAGCGTCAGAATATCCACGTTCGCGCGCATCGCTTTAATGCGCTCTTTATGACGCACCCCGAAGCGGTGTTCTTCATCGACAATCAGCAGGCCTAAATCTTTAAACTTGACGTCACTTTGCAGCAGTTTGTGCGTACCGATCAGAATATCGATTTTCCCTTCCGCCACTTCCGCAAGGATTTGCGTCTGCTCTTTGGCGCTGCGGAAACGGGAGATCATTTCGATACGTACCGGCCAGTTGGCGAAACGGTCGCGGAAGTTGTCGTAATGCTGCTGCGCAAGAAGGGTGGTAGGCACCAACACCGCTACCTGCTTGTGGTTATCTACTGCCAGGAAAGCGGCGCGCATCGCCACTTCTGTTTTACCAAAGCCAACATCGCCGCACACCAGACGATCCATTGCCAGCGGCTGACACATGTCGCTAAGTACCGCATTAATGGCCTGCGCCTGATCCGGCGTGGTTTCAAACGGGAAGCTGTCGCAGAATAACTGATACTGCTCACGATCGTGTTTAAACGCGAAGCCCTCTTTGGCGGCGCGTTGCGCGTAGATATCCAGCAATTCCGCCGCCACATCACGCACTTTTTCCGCCGCTTTCTGCCGCGCGCGTGACCACGCATCGCCGCCAAGTTTATGCAGCGGGGCGTTTTCTTCCGCGCCACCTGCGTAACGGCTAATCAGATGCAGTGACGACACCGGAACATACAGTTTGGCGTCGTTGGCATAGGTGAGCATCAGGTACTCGCCAGTAATGCCGCCAGCTTCCAGCGTGGTCATTCCGGCATAGCGACCGACGCCGTGCTCCAGATGGACCACCGGCTGACCAATATGCAGCTCCGCAAGGTTACGGATCAGTGTATCGGGGTTGATGGTGCGGCGAGAATCCTGACGACGGCGGGCAACACGTTCACCGAGCAGATCGCTTTCGCAGATCAGCGCCAGATTACGCGCCTTATCGACAAAACCATGTTCGGCAGCGCCAATCATCAGATAACGCCCACGGTCGCTGGCTTCATCAAGACGCATAATGCGTTGCGGAGCAATTTTAATTCGTGCGAGCAGTTCACCCAGCGCTTCACGGCGACCTTCACTTTCTACCGAGAACACCACCGGACCGTCGAAAGTCTCGAGGAACTTACGCAGCGCATCCAGCGGCGCTTTTTGTTGCGCCTGAACGGCCAGGTCTGGCAGTTTCTGGAAACCTAAATTGGCATTCGCGGCTTTTGTCGGTAAATGTTCAGTTTTTAGCTGCACTCGGGGCCAGTTTTTCAGCTCTGAGAAGAGCTCGTCCACCCGCAGCCAGAGCGATTGTGGTGGCAACAGCGGGCGCATCGGATCGACGCCGCGATTCTCAAAACGCGCCAGCGTGTCAGCCTGGAAACGTTCGGCACTGGTTTCCAGATCGCCAGTATTCACGAGCAAGGTATTGGCAGGGAAATAACTGAACAGCGGTGGCAGTGGTTCGCTGAAGAACAATGGCTGCCAGTACTCGATCCCAGCAGGTAATGTGCCTTTACTCACTTGCTGGTAAATATGTTCCGGATCGCGCTTCACTTCGAAGGTATCGCGCCACTGGCTGCGGAACAGTTCAATTGCCGCTTTATCGGTCGGAAATTCGTGCGCGGGCAGCAGATTGATCGCTTCTACTTCCTCCAGCGTGCGCTGGCTGTCGACGTCAAACACCCGCAGGCTGTCGATTTCATCATCAAAGAAATCAAGACGATAAGGCAGCTCACTCCCCATCGGGAAGAGATCCAGCAACGCGCCGCGCGTGGCGTATTCGCCGTGCTCCATCACCTGGTCAACATGGCGATAACCGGCGCTGTCCAGTTGGGTTCGTAATGCATCTCGTGACAGGCGCTGACCTTTTTTCATCACCAGCGCATGACCGTGGAGAAAACTGTGTGGGCAAACGCGCTGCATAAGCGTATTCACCGGAACAATCAGTATGCCACGCTGCATCGTCGGTAGCTGGTAAAGGGTGGAAAGGCGCGAGGAGATAATGTCCTGATGAGGCGAAAAACTGTCGTAGGGAAGAGTTTCCCAGTCCGCCAGATTCATCACCATCTGATCGGTGAACTGGCTGATTTCATCATGCAAACGCAGAGCATTTTGCATATCTGGTGCAATGAGTACCACCGGACCGGCGTGACGTTCGGCAATTTCCGCTACCAGCGTTGCACAGGCTGCGCCGGTTAACTCGCCCAGCAGACGCTGCTCACCCGCTTTGACGGGCAGCGTATAACGATATTGTTCAGGCATAACGGTTGTCAGATTCTCGTTAGGATATGCCTCAACATATGGGGGCATATCTCTGATAAGCAATGCTGTTCATTATCCGTAATCGACATGGTTTAGCAAATTGAATCGCCCCGGCTGGGGTGATGGTTTAACGAGAGTAACTGACGGCAGCGGGCAGTGAAGGCGGGGAGAACAACAGATCGCTGAATGCACGCTGTGAAAGTTTTCTTACCAGCAAGCCCGCAACAGTACAGATGAACAAACTGACAAAGGGATAAACCAGCAGGAGTGTCAGTTCGACTTGCGGCGACCAGCGTGCTGCGTTCATTTGCGCAAGCAGAGTTAAGCTGAATATTTCAACCAGAATGCGATGGGTGGTGTAGATAGCAATGGTGTTGGAGCCAATCACATTCAGCAGGCTGGTGGAGCGCATACCGAATCGTTGCTCGTACTGATAAAACAGCTTCATGATCACCACAATCGATACCAGCGACAACAGCAGCGAGATAGTAAACAACCAGGCACCGACCGCCAGAACGGTAAGCAAAGAAGCCATCAGCAGATGGCGGCGCAACGGCACCTCTTTAACACAGGTCATTATTGTTGCGCCAAACCATGCGCCAAGGCTGTAATAAGGCAAATTGCGTATCACACTGTTCATTCCCCACCACGGCGTGGGAACGAAATTAACCGCCACACTCAGCAGTACAAACAAGGCGAATAGTGGCAGCGCCAGACGGCTAAAAATTTTACATACCACGAAATAGACAATTAACGCATACAGATACCACAAGCTGGTGCTGGCGGTGATCATCCCGTGCAGGAACTCACCGGTGGAATCGGCATAAGCGGCATTGGAGGCATTGCTTAAATCGCGCTCAGGTGCCAGCCACTGGTTCAGCGCACTTAACGCCAGCCACTGCACCACGCCCCAAAGCGCCAGCACCCAGAAGATGTTCCAGATCCGTTTATCGAGACAATTTCCCCACGGTACGCTGTCGATATAGCGGCGAATCAAATAGCCGGATATAAAGAAAAAAACCGGCATACGAAAGGGGGCAAGGTAAAGATTGAAATAGATCCAGCATTTGCTCAGGACTTCCGATAACGGATGCTGAAAAGTGGTCATATGCGGATAAAAGGTAATGACCGAGTGATAAATCACCACCAGACAAATACATAACCCTTTGATCTGGTTAATCCATAGCTCTTTTTGTTTCATCAGAACAACACGCTCTTTTTTAATTTACATGCGGTTGATCCTGCTGGTTATGACCCGAGGTGTAATGGGTATCTGTCTGTATTGGATGATTTTTCAGATTAAGATCAGGCGGCAAGATTGATGATAAAATATGGCAATTTAGCCGATTGATTTACGGGGGCTTTTCAGATTAGCCCTGACGATCACTTACAGTTCAGACGTTTACCCATCTTGCTTTCGCTTATATACTCGTGTCTTTGCTACAGCAACCAGACGGATTTCATGTACCAACCTGTCGCTCTATTTATTGGCCTGCGTTACATGCGTGGGCGTGCAGTGGATCGCTTCGGTCGTTTCGTCTCCTGGCTTTCTACCATCGGCATTACCCTCGGGGTGATGGCGCTGGTCACAGTATTGTCAGTGATGAACGGCTTTGAGCGCGAGCTGCAAAACAACATCCTTGGCCTGATGCCACAGGCAATTCTCTCTTCTGAGCATGGCTCTCTTAACCCGCAGCAACTCCCGGAAACGGCAGTCAAACTGGACGGCGTTAATCGCGTCGCACCTATTACTACCGGTGATGTGGTACTGCAAAGCGCGCGCAGCGTGGCGGTCGGGGTGATGCTCGGTATCGACCCGGCGCAAAAAGATCCACTAACGCCGTATCTGGTCAATGTGAAACAAACTGACCTCGAGCCGGGGAAATATAATGTCATCCTCGGCGAACAACTTGCCTCACAGTTGGGCGTCAATCGCGGTGATCAAATCCGCGTGATGGTGCCATCTGCCAGCCAGTTCACGCCGATGGGGCGTATTCCAAGTCAGCGCCTGTTCAATGTGATTGGCACTTTCGCCGCCAACAGTGAAGTCGATGGCTATGAAATGCTGGTGAATATTGAGGATGCCTCGCGTCTGATGCGTTATCCGGCAGCCAATATTACCGGCTGGCGTTTGTGGCTGGATGAGCCGCTGAGAGTTGACTCTTTAAGTCAGCAAAAACTGCCTGAAGGCAGCAAATGGCAGGACTGGCGTGACCGTAAAGGCGAGCTGTTCCAGGCCGTACGCATGGAAAAAAATATGATGGGCTTACTGCTGAGCCTGATTGTCGCTGTTGCGGCGTTTAACATTATTACCTCGCTGGGGCTGATGGTGATGGAGAAGCAGGGCGAAGTCGCGATCCTGCAAACGCAAGGCTTAACTCCGCGACAAATCATGATGGTCTTTATGGTGCAAGGGGCTAGCGCCGGGATTATCGGTGCAATCCTCGGAGCGGCGCTTGGCGCACTGCTTGCCAGCCAGTTAAATAATCTGATGCCGATAATCGGCGTCCTGCTTGATGGCGCGGCGCTGCCGGTGGCTATCGAACCTTTACAGGTCATTGTTATTGCGCTGGTGGCGATGGCTATCGCGCTGCTGTCTACGCTTTACCCTTCATGGCGCGCTGCCGCCACACAACCCGCTGAGGCTTTACGTTATGAATAAGATCCTGTTGCAATGCGACAACCTGTGCAAACGCTATCAGGAAGGCAGTGTGCAAACCGATGTGCTGCTCAATGTCAGTTTCAGCGTGGGCGAAGGTGAAATGATGGCAATTGTCGGTAGCTCTGGTTCCGGTAAAAGTACCTTGCTGCACCTGTTAGGCGGGCTGGATACGCCAACCTCCGGCGATGTGATCTTTAACGGTCAGCCGATGAGCAAACTGTCTTCAGCGGCGAAAGCAGAACTGCGCAACCAGAAGCTGGGCTTTATTTATCAGTTTCACCACCTGCTGCCGGATTTTACTGCCCTGGAAAACGTGGCTATGCCACTGCTGATTGGCAAGAAAAAGCCCGCTGAAATCAACAGCTGTGCACTGGAGATGTTAAAAGCGGTGGGGCTGGAGCATCGTGCGAATCACCGCCCATCTGAACTTTCTGGCGGCGAACGCCAGCGTGTAGCGATTGCCCGTGCGCTGGTCAATAATCCGCGTCTGGTACTGGCGGATGAACCTACCGGTAACCTCGATGCGCGTAACGCCGACAGCATCTTCCAGTTGCTTGGGGAGTTGAATCGCTTGCAGGGCACCGCTTTCCTGGTGGTCACTCACGACCTGCAACTGGCGAAACGTATGAGCCGCCAACTGGAAATGCGTGATGGACGTCTGACGGCGGAACTGAGCCTGATGGGGGCGGAGTAATGGCGATGCCTTTATCGTTATTGATTGGCCTGCGTTTTAGTCGCGGACGGCGACGCGGCGGCATGGTGTCGCTAATCTCTGTCATTTCTACCATTGGCATTGCCCTCGGCGTGGCGGTATTGATCGTCGGCTTAAGCGCGATGAACGGCTTTGAACGCGAACTGAATAACCGCATTCTGGCGGTGGTGCCGCATGGCGAAATCGAAGCGGTAAATCAGCCATGGACTAACTGGCAGGAAGCACTGGATAACGTGCAGAAAGTGCCGGGTATTGCCGCCGCTGCGCCGTATATCAATTTCACCGGTCTGGTGGAAAGTGGAGCGAATCTGCGCGCAATCCAGGTGAAGGGCGTTAACCCACAACAGGAACAGCGTCTGAGCGCATTACCCTCGTTTGTTCAGGGGGATGCGTGGCGCAATTTTAAAGCGGGCGAACAGCAAATTATCATCGGCAAAGGCGTGGCGGATGCGCTGAAAGTGAAGCAGGGCGATTGGGTGTCGATCATGATCCCCAACTCGAATCCCGAGCATAAACTGATGCAGCCAAAACGTGTGCGTTTGCACATTGCCGGTATTTTGCAGTTGAGTGGTCAACTCGATCACAGTTTTGCCATGATCCCGCTGGCGGATGCCCAACAATATCTTGATATGGGTTCCAGCGTGTCAGGTATTGCCCTTAAAATGACGGATGTTTTCAACGCCAATAAGCTGGTACGCGATGCGGGTGAAGTGACCAACAGCTATGTTTATATTAAAAGTTGGATTGGTACTTACGGCTATATGTATCGCGATATCCAGATGATCCGCGCCATTATGTATCTGGCGATGGTACTGGTGATTGGCGTGGCCTGTTTCAACATCGTCTCCACCTTAGTGATGGCGGTGAAAGACAAGAGTGGCGATATCGCAGTATTAAGAACGCTGGGGGCGAAAGATGGTTTAATTCGCGCCATCTTTGTCTGGTATGGATTGCTGGCAGGGCTGTTCGGCAGCCTGTGTGGGGTGGTTATCGGCGTAGTTGTTTCACTGCAACTTACCCCGATTATTGAGTGGATTGAAAAGCTGATCGGTCATCAGTTCCTCTCCAGCGATATTTATTTTATTGACTTCCTGCCATCGGAATTGCACTGGCTGGACGTCTTCTACGTACTGGTCACAGCATTGTTGCTGAGTCTTTTGGCAAGTTGGTATCCGGCGCGGCGCGCCAGTAATATTGACCCTGCGCGAGTCCTTAGCGGCCAGTAAAGGCAGTACATTAAAACAAGGAGCGGCAATGTATTACGGGTTTGATATTGGTGGAACAAAAATTGCGCTTGGCGTGTTTGATAGCGGTCGGCAGTTGCAGTGGGAAAAGCGGGTGCCGACACCGCGTGACAGCTATGACGCATTTTTAGATGCAGTGTGTGAGCTGGTAGCTGAAGCTGACCAACGTTTTGGCTGTAAAGGTTCTGTCGGCATCGGTATTCCGGGAATGCCGGAAACAGAAGATGGTAAGCTGTATGCCGCTAATGTCCCCGCTGCCAGCGGCAAACCGCTGCGTGCCGACCTGAGCGCACGTCTTGATCGCGATGTACGCCTTGATAACGATGCCAACTGTTTTGCCCTTTCAGAAGCCTGGGATGATGAATTTACGCAATATCCACTGGTGATGGGGTTAATTCTCGGCACCGGCGTTGGCGGCGGGCTGGTTTTCAACGGCAAACCGATTACTGGTAAAAGCTACATTACCGGCGAGTTTGGCCATATGCGTCTGCCGGTTGATGCGTTAACCATGATGGGGTTGGATTTCCCGTTACGCCGCTGCGGCTGTGGTCAGCATGGCTGCATTGAAAATTATCTGTCTGGTCGCGGTTTTGCGTGGCTGTATCAACACTATTATCATCAACCGTTGCAGGCTCCCGAAATTATTGCGCTTTATGATCAAGGCGATGAGCAGGCAAGGGCGCACGTTGAGCGTTATCTGGATTTATTAGCGGTTTCTCTGGGAAATATCCTGACCATTGTTGACCCTGACCTGGTCGTCATTGGTGGTGGCTTATCGAATTTCCCGGCAATCACAACGCAACTGGCGGACAGGTTGCCTTGTCATCTCTTACCTGTAGCTCGTGTTCCACGCATTGAACGCGCGCGCCACGGTGATGCGGGAGGAATGCGTGGTGCGGCCTTCCTACATCTAACCGATTAAACAACAGAGGTTGCTATGCTGTCGCGTCGGGGTCATCGGTTAAGTCGTTTTCGTAAAAATAAACGTCGCCTGCGCGAGCGTTTGCGTCAGCGTATTTTTTTCAGAGATAAAGTGGTGCCGGAAGCAATGGAAAAACCAAGAGTACTCGTACTGACAGGGGCAGGAATTTCTGCGGAATCAGGTATTCGTACCTTTCGCGCCGCAGATGGCCTGTGGGAAGAACATCGGGTTGAAGATGTGGCAACGCCGGAAGGTTTCGATCGCGATCCTGAACTGGTGCAAGCGTTTTATAACGCCCGTCGTCGACAGCTGCAGCAGCCAGAAATTCAGCCTAACGCCGCGCATCTTGCGCTGGCTAAACTGCAAGACGCTCTCGGCGATCGCTTTTTGCTGGTAACGCAGAATATAGACAACCTGCATGAACGCGCAGGTAATACCAATGTCATTCATATGCATGGGGAATTGCTGAAAGTTCGTTGTTCGCAAAGTGGTCAGGTTCTCGACTGGACCGGAGACGTTACGCCAGAAGATAAATGCCATTGTTGCCAGTTCCCGGCACCCTTGCGCCCGCACGTCGTTTGGTTTGGCGAAATGCCACTCGGCATGGATGAAATTTATATGGCGTTGTCGATGGCGGATGTCTTTATTGCCATTGGTACTTCCGGGCATGTCTATCCGGCGGCTGGGTTTGTACACGAAGCCAAACTACATGGTGCTCACACCGTTGAACTGAATCTTGAACCGAGTCAGGTTGGTAATGAATTTGCCGAGAAATATTACGGCCCGGCAAGCCAGGTGGTGCCAGAATTTGTTGAAAAGTTGCTGGAGGGATTATAAAGCAGGAAGCATTGCCTGATGCGCTACGCTTATCAGGCCTACAAGCGGACCACAATACCGACGAAAGAGCGGGATAAAACTTTACTGTCCTGACTCATTAGCCACATCCTTGCTAACTAAAAAACGGGCGGTAATACCACCGCCCGCTTGCTGAATTAACGTCCTGCTTTCAGCTTCTGATAATACTCTTCATAAATGCTGCTGGCTGCGCCAACGTCATTCTGCCATTCGCCATTTTTAATGGTTTCAGCATCCGGGTAGAGCGTCTTATCGTTTGCCACTTCTGGACTTAACAGCTTACGCGCCGCAAGGTTTGGCGTTGGATAACCGATAGTTTCAGCAACCTGTTTTGCCACATCCGGGCGCAGCAGGAAGTTGATCAATTTCAGCGCGCCTTCTTTGTTTTTGGCATTTGCCGGGATCGCCAGGCTGTCCATCCAGAATATGCCGCCTTCTTTCGGCCACACCACGTCAATAGGCGTACCCGCCTGGCGTGCAACGAAAGCAGAACCGTTCCAGATCATGCCGAGGTTAACTTCGCCTTCCATGTACGGGTTAGCCGGGTTATCGGAGTTAAACGCTGCGACGTTTGGCATCAGTTTTTTCAGCTCGTTATATGCAGCTTCAATCTCTTTCGGATCGGTGGTGTTACCGGAGTAGCCCAGCTTACGCAGCGCCATCTGGAACACTTCACGGGCATCGTCGGTCAACAGCAGGCTGCCTTTGTACTCTGGCTTCCACAGATCGGCCCAGCTGGTGACAGATTTCGGATCCACCGCATCACCGTTAACACCAATCGCCGTCGCACCCCAGATATACGGAATGGAGTAGTCGTTATTCGGGTCAAAAGGCTTGTTGAGCATGTCTGGATCGAGATTGCTGAAGTTCGTTAACTTCGACTTGTCGATCTTCTGGATCATCCCCTCTTTACGCATTTTATCGACGTAATAGGTTGAAGGAACCACCAGGTCATAGGCACCGTCTTTGTACGTTTTCAGCTTGGCGTACATGGTTTCGTTCGACTCGTAAGTCGAATAGATAACCTTAATACCGGTTTCTTTGGTGAACTGTTCAAGCAGTCCTGGCGGCACGTACTCGGTCCAGTTGTAGAAATACAGCGTGTTGTTGTCATCGGCGTGAGCGGCGCTCATGCCCAGTGCCAGAGCACCCGCCGCGAGCAGGTGGCGTGACCATTTTTTCATTTAACGTCCCCTGTGTTACCTTTCGTTTTATCACGAGCAATAAGCTGGCTGGCAATAACCATCACCAGCGACAGCACCAGTAATATGGTTGCCAGCGCGTTAACTTCCGGCGATACGCCGACTTTGACCATCGAATAAATTTTTAACGGCAGAATTTCATAACTTGGTCCGGTGACGAATGAAGAAACTACCACATCGTCCATCGACAGGGTAAAGCTTAACACCCAGCCCGCCGCCACCGCTGGCATTGCCAGTGGCAGAATGATTTTTCGCAGAATGGTAAATTCGCTGGCACCGAGATCTTTCGCCGCTTCCAGCATCCGCACGTCAAAACCTTTCAGGCGCGAATACACCGTCACCACCACAAATGGCAGGCAGAAGGTGATATGCGAGAACAGCAGCGACCAGAAGCCAAGCTGAATACCCAGCAGCATAAACAGCACCAGCAGCGAAATTGCCATCACGATATCTGGTGACATCATTACCACAAACAGCATTCCGCTAACGAACGGCTTACCGCGAAAGCGATAACGGTACAGCGCAACTGCCGTCAGTGAACCGATAAGCGTAGCAAACGTCGCCGAAAACACCGCCATTGTTAGTGAATGCTGCGCTGCCTGTAACAGGCTGTCGTTGTTCATCAGCAGGCTATACCATTTGGTGGTAAAACCCTGCCAGTTGATGCCAAAGCGCGAGCTGTTAAAGGAGTTCACAATCAAAATAATGATTGGGATATACAGGTACGCGTAGATAGCGGTCATAAAACCGCCGCGAAGCAGTCGACCGATCATTCGAGTTCCACCTTCTTATTCAGCAAACGAGAAGCGCGCCAGTAAACCAGCAACATCAGGCCCATTACGATAGTCAGCGTAATGCTGGTGGCTGCACCAAACGGCCAGTCACGAATATTGAGGAACTGTACCTTGATGACGTTACCGATCAGCAGGTTTTTCGCACCGCCCATCAGGTCGGACACATAGAACAGGCCCATCGCTGGCAGCATCACCAGCAGACATCCGGCAATAATCCCCGGCATCGTCAGTGGAATAATGATGCGGATAAAAGTCTGTAACTTGCTGGCACCGAGATCGCGCGCCGCCTCAAGCAACGGCTTATCCAGTTTTTCGATACTGGAGTACAGCGGCATCACCATAAACGGCAGCAGAATGTAAACCAGACCGATAATCACCGCACTGGGCGTGAACATGATACGGATTGGTGTGTCGATAACGCCCAGCCAGAGCAAAAACTCGTTGAGATAGCCTTTGGTGCTGAGGAAAATTTTCAGCCCGTAGATACGAATCAATGAGTTGGTCCAGAACGGAACAATCAGCAGAAACAGCAGCAGCGGACGCACCTTGTGTGGCAGCTTCGCCAGAAACCAGGCAAATGGATAGCCCAGCACCAGGCAGGCGAGGGTGGCGATCAGCGCCATATTCAGCGAGTGCAATAGCACTTCAAAATAGAGCGGATCGAGCAGACGCGTGTAGTTATCCAGTGTAAAGACCATTTTGACGAAACTGGCGTCGTCGCGGGTCAAAAAGCTGGTGCCAATGATCATCAGGTTGGGCAGAAAGACAAACAACACAAGCCAACCGACAATAGTGACAATCACTACATTCTGGAACTTACTTGTGTTCTTCATCAGCCAGTACGACCTCCCAGCTTTCTACCCAATTAATGGCCATTTTTTGGTCGAGAGAGTGGTCAAAGTCAGGATCGTCTTCATTGAAGAATTCGCTGACCATCACCATCTTGCCATTTTCCAGTTCAACAACCGACTCCAGCGTCATGCCTTTGTAGTTACGCTCACGAACGTAACCAATCAGCCCTTCAGCGTGGTTGTCGTCGTTAATCTCTTCAACACGTAAGTCTTCCGGGCGCAGCAGAACATGCAGTTTTTGCCCCGGTTCAACGGCGAAGTTAACGTAGATATTACATTCGCGGCCTTCAACGTTGGCGCGTACGCGCTGCTCGTCGAGTCGCTCGATCACCGTGGCGTTAAACATATTAATTTCGCCAATGAACCCGGCAACAAACAGGTTTTTCGGCTCTTCGTAGATTTCACGCGGCGTGCCGTCTTGCTCAATGCGACCATCGCGCATCACCACAATCCTGTCCGACATGGTGAGTGCTTCTTCCTGGTCGTGAGTCACGAAAACGAATGTAATGCCAAGCTTACGCTGTAACGCTTTCAGCTCGTTCTGCATTTGCTTACGCAGTTTGTAATCCAGCGCTGAGAGCGACTCATCCAGCAACAACAGACGAGGCTTGTTAACCACCGCTCGAGCAATGGCGACGCGTTGCTGTTGACCACCAGAGAGCTGATGCGGTTTACGTTGAGCGAAGGTTTCCAGCTGCACCATCCGCAGGGCTTCCATCACGCGGGGCGTAATTTCAGCAGCGGGGGTTTTTTGCATGCGCAACCCAAAGGCCACATTTTCGAACACGGTCATGTGGGGGAAAAGTGCATAGCTTTGGAAAACAGTGTTCACATAGCGGTTTTCCGCCGGAACGTGGGTGATGTCCTCGTTATCCAGCATGATGCGTCCGGAATCAACAGTTTCCAGACCTGCAATCAGGCGAAGAACGGTTGTTTTACCGCAGCCAGAAGGGCCAAGCAGCGTGAGGAACTCGCCATTGTTGATAGTCAGATCCAGCTGGGGAATGACCTCTTTACCATCAAAGCATTTGCGAATTCCCGCCAATTGCACCAGCGGTGAAAGCGAACTCGGTTGTTTATTCAATTTTTTACTCTGTCCCATGTAAACGCAACGGATGGCTTACCGATGCGGGGTTTGTGGTTAACCACCTTGGTGACTCCTAATGAGGGCGGTAATTCTACGGCAAACCGCTTGAATCGCCAATCTTTGTTGTGAATTACTGGCTTAGCTTTATATTCATTAAGGTAATGCTGATAAATATTCCCGCTTGCAGGGGTAAAAGTGACCTGACGCAATATTTGTCTTTTCTTGCTTCTTAATAATGTTGTCACAAAAAGTGAGGGTGACTACATGGATAAACTACTTGAGCGATTTTTGAACTACGTGTCTCTGGATACCCAATCAAAAGCAGGGGTGAGACAGGTTCCCAGCACGGAAGGCCAATGGAAGTTATTGCATCTGCTGAAAGAGCAGCTCGAAGAAATGGGGCTTATCAATGTGACCTTAAGTGAGAAGGGCACTTTGATGGCGACGTTACCGGCTAACGTCCCTGGCGATATCCCGGCGATTGGCTTTATTTCTCATGTGGATACCTCACCGGATTGCAGCGGCAAAAATGTTAATCCGCAAATTGTTGAAAACTATCGCGGTGGCGATATTGCGCTGGGTATCGGCGATGAAGTTTTATCACCGGTTATGTTCCCGGTGCTGCATCAGCTACTGGGTCAGACGTTGATTACCACCGATGGTAAAACCTTGTTAGGTGCTGATGACAAAGCAGGTATTGCAGAAATCATGACCGCGCTGGCGGTATTGCAACAGAAAAACATTCCGCATGGTGATATTCGCGTCGCCTTTACCCCGGATGAAGAAGTGGGCAAAGGGGCGAAACATTTTGATGTTGATGCCTTCGATGCCCGCTGGGCTTACACTGTTGACGGTGGTGGCGTAGGCGAACTGGAGTTTGAAAACTTCAACGCCGCATCGGTCAATATAAAAATTGTCGGTAACAATGTTCATCCGGGCACGGCGAAAGGAGTGATGGTAAATGCGCTGTCGCTGGCGGCACGTATTCATGCGGAAGTTCCGGCGGATGAAAGCCCGGAAATGACAGAAGGCTATGAAGGTTTCTATCACCTGGCGAGCATGAAAGGCACCGTTGAACGGGCCGATATGCACTACATCATCCGTGATTTCGACCGTAAACAGTTTGAAGCGCGTAAACGTAAAATGATGGAGATCGCCAAAAAAGTGGGCAAAGGGTTACATCCTGATTGCTACATTGAATTGGTGATTGAAGACAGTTACTACAATATGCGCGAGAAAGTGGTTGAGCATCCGCATATTCTCGATATCGCCCAGCAGGCGATGCGTGACTGCGATATTGAACCGGAACTGAAACCGATCCGCGGCGGTACCGACGGCGCGCAGTTGTCGTTTATGGGATTACCTTGCCCGAACCTGTTCACTGGCGGTTACAACTATCATGGTAAGCATGAGTTTGTGATTCTGGAAGGTATGGAAAAAGCGGTGCAGGTGATCGTCCGTATTGCCGAGTTAACGGCGCAACGGAAGTAAGCGAAAAGGGATGCGGCATGTGATGCTGCATCCGGCTTAAATCCAAACTTACCCTTCGAAGAACCAATACCCGCTATTGACCAGCGCCGCGAGCATCGCGAGGAATGACGGATCTTCCAGCGCATCGCCAAAATTCTCCGCAGTCAGCGCAATGTTGCTGGCGAGTGCATCCAGTGCCGGACGGTGCGGGGAATCGATCTTCTCACCATTGGCATACACGTCGTCGCCAATGCGCAATACGCGCAGACCACCCAGGCGCACCAGCACATCACCTTGTTTCAGCGCATCGTAGATTTCATCTGGCTGATAAGGCGGTTCCGGCGGCGCGATATCCAGTTCATGACGTGACTGGGATATAAACTCGCCAAACCATTGCTTAAAGTGTTCCGGCTGGTTGATCAATTCGAGCATCATCTCACGCAGTTTATCCATCTCTTGCGGCAGAACATCCGCAGGATGAGCACGAGGTGGAACATCCGGATCGCTGTAGTAGTTGCCGCCCAGTTCACGTTGCAGCACATAATCGGCAAATCCGCTAATTAATTCCCGCGTATTTGGCGCGCGAAAACCCACGGAATAGTTCATCGCATTTTCCAGCGCGTAGCCTTCATGCGGGAATCCTGGCGGAATATAAAGAATATCACCAGGCTCCAGCTCTTCATCGATGATGGCTTCGAACGGATCGACCTGTAACAGATCCGGATGTGGGCAGTGCTGTTTCATTTGCAGCTTTTCGCCCACTCGCCAGCGACGACGTCCGGTACCCTGAATGATAAACACGTCGTACTGATCGAGATGCGGGCCGACGCCGCCGCCAGGTACAGAAAAAGAAATCATCAGATCATCAATACGCCAGTCCGGTAGTTCACGGAACGGTCGCATCAGCGCGGCGGTCGGCTCATGCCAGTGGTTTACTGCCTGTACCAGTAATGACCAGTTGGTTTCACCGAGATGATCGTAGCTTTCGAACGGGCCGTGGCTGACCTGCCATTTGCCATCCTGGTGACTGACCAGTCGACTGTCAACTTCGCTTTCCATCGCCAGACCCGCCAACTCGTCTGGAGAGATCGGGTCAATAAAATTATTAAAGCCGCGTTTTAACACCACCGGGCGTTTCTGCCAGTGACGTTCAAGAAAATCGGGCCAGTTAAGAGTGAGTTGGTATTCCATGTTAAGCATCCACAGGCTGGTATCTGCAACCGATTATAACGGATGCTTAACGTAATGCGTGAAGTATGGACATATTTTATCAATTAGTGTTTTTTGCCGTTTCATAATGTTTCAGATTGTTCATTATGTTTTTGATTATAAACAGATTTGTGATTTTCCTTGTTCCAGCTTGTTTCACGTTGTAGCCCTTTGTGCAACGATCGGTGTAGTTAATGGTGTAGTTAATTGTGATGACCGGAATCAAAATTATGAGCAGAGCACTTAACAAACTGAGCGATACACAGCTGAGGAAAATCAACGGCACACCCGCCCAAAAAACAGCCTTTCTTAATGACGGTGGAAACCTGAGCGTCAGGCATTCAACCAGTGGCCTTTTAACCTGGTATTTCACTTACAGGGCCGGAACGGGAAGGGGGGCACCACCGGAACGCATTAAGCTGGGAAATTATCCTGATCTGAGCCTGAAATCAGCCAGGGAAAAAGCCGCCCAGTGTCGCGCATGGCTGGCAGAGGGGAAAAATCCACGTCATGAGCTTAATTACACCGTACAGGAAGCGTTAAAGCCGGTAACGGTTGGCGATGCGCTCACCTACTGGCTTGAGTCGTACGCAAAGGAAAACCGCGTGGATTATGCCGCCCTGAAAAAGCGCCTTAATAATCACGTAATACAGCACATTGGTGCTATGCCGCTGGATAAATGCGAGCTACGGCACTGGCTGGCCTGTTTTGACCAGGTGGCAAAGCGAACGCCTGTTACTGCCGGATTCTTGCTACAGACGTGCAAACAGGCGCTTAAGTTCTGCCGGAGGCGGCGCTATGCAATCAGCAACGTTCTTGATGATATGAGTGTGGCGGACGTTGGGAAAAAACCGGATATAAGCGAGCGTGTCTTAAGCACCAAAGAACTGGGCGAATTATTGCAGGCACTGGACAAAAAAATATTCTCCCCCTACTACATCGCGTTAATCCGCCTCCTGATTGTGTTCGGATGCCGGACGGTAGAACTGAGGTTATCGGAGATCAGCGAGTGGGATTTTACCGAAATGCTCTGGACCGTGCCGAAAGAACACAGCAAAACGAAGGTGGCAATATTCCGGCCCATACCGGAAGCAATACTGCCGTTCGTCACGCAGCTGGTGGAGCAGAACAGGCACACGGGCTTATTGCTGGGGGAAGTGAAACAGGAAACAAGCGTGTCGCAGTACGGCAGATTAGCGCACAGGAGGCTAAATCACCCTCACTGGTCACTACATGACATCCGGCGCACCTTTACAACGATGCTGAACGATTTAGGCGTGGATCCTCACGTCGTGGAGCAGCTTACAGGCCACCAGATGCCAGGAATGCAGCGAGTTTATAATCATTCCCGTTATCTGGATGCTAAACGCAATGCGCTGGATATGTGGACGGAGCGGTTAGGGATACTGGCGGGAACACATGAAAACGTAACCACGCTACCAGTAGCCAGAAGAAAATAATTTTTTTCGTGTTTTTTCAGTATGCGCATACTGGATATGCGAACAGATACAACGTGCAACAATGAGCAACAATGCGGAACAACTACGAACAAGAGGTGAAAAAGTGTACAGATTTATAAGTAGCTGATTTTTAATGTGTTACTGATTTTTTATACACTAGCGAATCACTCTTTAAATAGCGAGAAAAAAGGCATGAAACAATATTTTATGCCTTTGTATTAACATGAATTTAAAGGATTTTATCCTGATTATTCCTCTTTCTGTAAACCATACGGCCTCAACATTTGCCAACTCTGAATCATCCTGACACAATCAGACACATCCCAACGCAATAGAACACGAAATAACTCTTTAAGAAACGAAAGGGGGCAATAGTGTTAAGCACTGATCGGTTTATACGTGAAAAAGAATGCGAAAAGCTAACAGGCCTTAGCCGCTCATGCCGCTACCGCCTGGAAAAGGCCGGACAATTCCCATCACGTCGTAAACTTGGCGGTCGTTCCGTTGGCTGGTCTTTATCCGAGGTTCTGGCCTGGAAGGATAGCTGCAAGGCAGTTCATTAATCACGCTGGCGGCACGCAGCCGCCACACATCAATCATCTGAACACAGAGCTATAACCATGAAGATTGAATATACGCCAGAACGTGGGCGGGGATTCGTTCGCCCTGGTGAAACTGGAAAACCACAAAATTGGGGTTTTTCAGGCATAAAAAAAGCGGCCCCGAAATGGAGCCGCCTTTCTGAACAGATAACCCGCTGCGCCGTTTGTGTGTGTGATCCCAAACATAAGCACGGGGATGATAGCCGCTATCAGGCTGGTGGGCAATGCAATCAGTCTGGTTCAGTGCGTTGCCATAACTGCGAAGTTCTCTCCTTTGATGAGTATTCTTTAAGGTACTTCTCAAGGGCAAAAGAACACGGCGCGAATCGTTCTGATTCATGCTCTTTCTTTCTGCGTCGTCTTTTTCGTGCAGGTGATGTTTTTTCGGTTGATTCTTCGTTGGTCATTGTGTGCGCCTGTAAAGCAATGCGCCGTAGTACCTCACACCACGGCGCTGATAGTTTTTATCCTTTGGGTTCTATGCCGCGTTGCTGTAATTCTTTGCGGATTATTCGCTTTATCCAGGCAGCAAGAGAATCATCGCCGTCCTGTTGTTGTGCCTTTTCCATCTTTTCCCGTAAGTCAGGATCTAAACGGAACTGGAACGGAGGATTACCACGCCTTTCGTTTTTGTGTGTTGACACGTTAATTACACCTCAGGTAATGTATTTATGTGTAGTGACACATTACACACAATCAACACAAAAAGCAAAGCCCCGCACTGTAGGAGCAGTAACGGGGCTTCTAACCAACAACGTAAACTAGGAGCCGTTATGGTTGCCGTAAATCATATACCACACCTTGTACACACACAAACGGCCTTTGTGTGGCGTTTTCTGGCACTGAGTGCCGGAGAATCCCAAATCATCCACGTAACCGCTTGGACGGAACGCGAAGCGCGTAGCCGTTGCCCGTCCGGTTGTGTTGCTGTATTCGCCGCCCGTATTCGTCAGGGGGAAACCTATGCACAATAAAACCACACCGAACGCAGCAGCCGCCGCACTCACTACGCTGATGCACGCGCTTATTGATATTGAATGCACGGCAGAGCTTGCGCAGGGAGAAGAACAGAAAGACCGGACACAGTTCGCCCTGGAATGTATCCGATACATCGCAACGCGGTCACTGAATGACGCTAAAAATATTCTTGTTGCCGATTGTGAAAATGGGGGGGGTTATGCGTGATGATCGTTTTAATTCCCTGAAACAGGAATTTTCCGGCGTTCCTGATGATGCGGCTGATGCGCTTTCGTCAATGCCAGAACTTATTAGAGCGGCTTTTTTCTTACTTTCCACGAGAGAATATAAATCAACGGGCTTGATGTACTGAATATCGCCGCCGATTATGCTGATTTCGTGACAGAGGTTATTTTAAGAAAAACGACGGACGGGGATTAATATGCGTGATATTTACCACGAAACAATAGACCGCGCATTTCTTGCACTTTCTCACAGTGAAAACATGCTGGAAATATTGCGCATATGGCTTGAAACACTTGGCGACAATGAACGCGACAAACAAAAATCAAGAATTGCCACGGCATTAATAACGCTTCTTGAGCCTGTAATAATGGAACTGCAAGAAATAGATCTATTGCACGACAGATATAAAGAACAACACACCGGAGAATAAAAATAATGAAACTTAAATATTCTGGCTTAACTGCCAGTGGCAACACTCACCCTAAATTTACGCGCGGTGATATTTACCGCGACCAGTACGGCGGCATGGTAACGATTAAAGGCGTGGCAGAACGGCGCATCACCTACCGCCGTGAAGGTTACGAATATGATTGCGTGATGCCTGTTTATCAATTCCGGCGTGATTTCACGCTGGTACAGGCAGCGCCCCGCAGTAAACCAACCAGCAGGGAGAAAGCACGCGCCAATATTCAGGAAATAAAAAAGATGCTTAACGTATTCAGGGGTAAAAAATGAAACTGGCACCGAACGTAAAAAAACAGCCACGCGGAATAAAACACAAAGACACAGAGGTAATTATCTTTGCGGGTAGTGATGCCTGGTCGCACGCGAAACAATGGCAGGAGCAGGATGGCCCCGCATCCGGCGATAATGTGCCGCCTGTGTGGCTTGGGCCAAATCAGCTTGCCGAACTTGATGCACTGAAAATTGTTCCGGATGGAAAAAAACGCGTAAGGCTGTACCAGGCCGGAGAACTGGATTTGGTGGAGACCAAAAAGATTGGTCAGAAGCTGGCGGCGGCAGATATTCAGGACGCAAATTTTTACCCCGAAGGAATGCACGTCCAGAAGTGTGAAAACTGGCGGCGCTATCTGAATGCTGAGCGTGAAAATATTGCCGCAGGGCTTACCATGCCGGAGCAGAAAAATACGCAACTGGCACAAATGGCAGACAGTGAGCGCGCGCAGCTGCTTGCCGAGCGCTTTGATGGCGTTTGTGTGCATCAGGAAAGTGAAATCGTTCACGTATGGCGCGGCGGGGTATGGTGTCCGGTCAGCACAATGGAACTTAGCCGCGAAATGGTGGTGATCTATTCAGAGCACAGGGCCACTTTCAGCAAGCGCGTAATCAATAACGCCGTGGAAGCGTTAAAAGTTATTGCCGAACCAATGGGCGAGCCGTCCGGCGATTTGCTGCCGTTCGCCAATGGTGCGCTTGACCTGAAAACGGGGGAATTTTCCCCGCACACGCCGGAGAACTGGATCACCACGCACAACGGCATTGAGTACACGCCACCAGCACCAGGGGAGAACATCCGCGATAACGCGCTAAACTTTCATAAATGGCTTGAGCACGCAGCCGGAAAAGACCAGCGCAAGATGATGCGTATATGTGCCGCGCTGTACATGATTATGGCGAACCGGTACGACTGGCAGATGTTTATTGAGGCCACCGGAGACGGCGGGAGCGGTAAAAGTACATTCACACACATAGCCAGCCTTCTGGCAGGGAAACAGAACACGGTAAGCGCTGAAATGACATCGCTTGATGATGCTGGTGGACGTGCGCAGGTTGTCGGGAGTCGTCTTATCGTCCTGGCTGACCAGCCGAAATATACAGGCGAAGGAACGGGCATCAAGAAAATCACGGGCGGTGACCCCGTGGAAATTAACCCGAAATACGAAAAGCGTTTCACGGCTGTAATCAGGGCGGTGGTGCTGGCGACCAACAATAACCCGATGATATTCACCGAACGGGCCGGAGGTGTGGCACGTCGTCGCGTGATTTTCCGTTTCGACAATATCGTTAGTGAGGCCGAAAAAGACAGGGAGCTACCGGAAAAGATTGCGGCTGAAATCCCTGTCATTATCCGCCGATTGCTGGCGAACTTTACCGACTCTGAGAAAGCACGGGCTTTACTACTGGAACAGCGTGACGGTGATGAAGCTCTGGCAATAAAGCAACAGACGGATCCGGTTATTGAGTTTTGCCAGTTCCTGAATTTTCTGGAGGAAGCACGCGGCCTGATGATGGGCGGCGGTGGCGATTCAGTGAAGTACACGACCAGAAACAGCCTTTACCGCGTCTATCTGGCGTTTATGGCGTACGCAGGCAGGAGCAAACCGCTAAACGTAAATGACTTTGGCAAGGCTATGAAGCCAGCCGCGAAAGTTTACGGACATGAATATATTACGCGGAAAGTTAAGGGAGTAACGCAGACTAACGCAATAACAACAGACGAGTGCGACGCGTTTTTATAATTTTTTGTAATTGCTGTCTACCCTGTCTACCTGAGTAAAGAAAAATACATTTAATTCAGTGCATTAAGTTAGGTAGATAGCCTTTTTTTACTGTCTACCCACTATCTACCCTCTCTACCTGATTTTACCTGAATCAGACAGGGAGGTAGACACGGGGTAGATAGTGGATAAAAGCACTCTACCCCGCTGAAAGCAGCGCCATTACTGGCATGAGGGCCACTAAGGTAGATAAGGTAGACAAGGGGAGGCACAACTCAAAACTTTTTAAACGAGGGGGTAAAAATAAATATGCACACTTCAGGGAAATTTAATAAATCATTCAAAAAACGCAGAGACAGAACAGAACCGAAATATCGCGCGTTAGACATGACAGAGCACGCTTTAAAGGTGGCAATCAGAACGATAGACCGCCACGCGGGGGAAGGATACGCGAAAGCACATCCCGAACTGATAAGCGCATTCATGACCACGACGGCGGCAAATTTTGCCACGCTGACAGAGCGGGAGATTGCCGAAGCGGAACAGGTAACAACAATCAACGTTAAAACCGGAGAGGTGGAATCATGAGCGAACCAAAATTTGGTGAAAAATTTTACAAGCACAACGGACGGATCACGATTCTGCAAATAAGCGCAGCTACACCAGGCTGGTGGGTTGAAACAGACGAAGGATCCTCACCCGTGGCATCATGGGAGCTTTGTGTGCTTAGTTACCCTGACCGCGATGTGTATCAGGATATTCTGCCTGTGATATCCACTGACAAAGGCATGAAACCCGTAGACATCAAAAACATGGGGTTTCAGTGCGTAATGCTCACTGAAAAAATGATGGAAGAGATGAAAAAGAACAATGCCGGATCGCTTCACTGAGGTGGCAATATGACAGCACAAATTGCAGCTTACGGGCAGCTGGTGGGCGACCCGCTGGTAAAACAGAGCAGCAAGGGCACACCGGAGCCGCCAACGGAGAACTACGCAGACCTGAGAAATGCAGTAAATCGCACTTACGCAGACATGGGGCTGAGCAAATTAGCAGAGTAGGAATATCAGAACCACACCACGCAGCCGGAGCAATCCGGCTTTTTGTTATTTTTTGTAAATTATTTGTTCGTGGTTGTTCCACGTTGTTCACTGAGCGGATCGGCATATTTTACCCGAACTGAATCATGATTATTCTCGCCCGTGGTGCCAGGACGCTGGGGCCACTTTCCCGCCTGTTAATGTGCTCGCCAATATTCATTACCAGGCGGGAAAACGATCGGTGCGATTACTGATTTCCTTATGAAAAACGGTTGAGTGTTTGCCGCGTCCTGGAGTTCCTTACTTAACCCCAGGACTTTTTTTATGCAGAGAATAATCGAATTACGCCAGCAGAAAACCGCCATTAAAAATCAGATGCGCGACATGCTGGAGAACGCTGAAAAAGAAAACCGCAGTCTTAACGATGCTGAGGGCGCAAAATTTGACGAATTACGCGCTAAAGCTGAATCCCTCGATAAAGACATTTCCCGCCTTGAAGCCATTGCAGACGAAGAGCGCAGCAAGCCAGGTAAAAGCAGCCAGACCACTGACCCCGCAGAACTACGTAACTACATTCTGACCGGTGAAACCCGCGCATTAAGTACAGGCGTTCCCGCTGATGGTGGTTATACCGTTATCCCTGAACTGAACACCGAAATCATGCGAATGCTGGCGGATGAATCCACCATGCGTCGCATCTGTACCGTGAAGAAAATCAGCAGCAACGAGTTTAAGCAGCTTGTTTCCGCTGGCGGTGCGACCGTTAACCACGGTGAAGAGGGTAAGGCACGCGAACAGACCAGCACCCCGCAGATTAACGAGGTGAGCATTAAGCTGTATCCGGTCTATGCGTACCCGCGCACCACACAGGAAATCGTGGATTTTTCCGATGTGGACATCCTTTCATGGCTGACGGGTGAGATTGGCGACACCTTCACGGAAACCGAAGAAAGCGATCTGGTTGTGGGCGACGGTGACAAAAAAGCAAAAGGTTTTTTATCCGTACCCCGTGCAGAGAAGAACGACAAAGAGCGTGATTTTGGTACGTTGCAGGTAATTAAACCTTCCGAATCTCTGGCGTGGACATCTGCGGACCCGCTGATCGACCTGAAATTTGCATTACGTAAAAAATACCGCAAAAACGCGGTCTGAGTGGTTAACTCCACGACGGCGGCAAAACTTCAGAAGGTGAAGAACGCGAACGGTGATTATATCTGGCGCGACCGTTTACAGGCGGGTGATCCTGATACGTTGCTGGGCCTTCCGGTCGAATATCTGGAGTTTATGCCTGATAACGTTATTGCCCTGGGTGACTTCAAACGCGGTTACTACATTGTTGATCACGAAACAGGTGTTCGCACCAGACCGGACAACCTGACAGAACCAGGATTCATCAAAATTTTCACGCAAAAATATTTAGGCGGTGGCGTGGTGGATTCGAACGCGATCAAGATTCTGGCACTGCCGGAAGACGACGATTAACAGCATACAGAAGGGGCTAAAAAGCCCCTTTAGTGTTTTATGGGTGAAAAAATTATGAAGAGTATGGAAATCCGGTCATCGGAAATCACCACCAGCGGAGCCGGTACGCTGACGGGCTACGTTGTTCGCTGGGATAAGCTTTCAGAACTGTTATGGGGTGAGTTTTACGAAAAATTCCAGCGGGGGGCGTTTACTGAATGGCTTGCGGCGGGTAATGACGTTCGCGGCCTGTATGAGCATGACCACAGCATGTTACTGGGGCGCACCCGTTCCGGCACGCTGAAACTGGAAGAGGACGAAACAGGGTTACGCTTTGAACTGACCCCACCGGATACCAGTACAGGGCGCGACGTTATCGAACTGGTTAAGCGTGGGGACATCTCGGGGATGAGCTTTGGCTTTCGCTCCCGTAAGGATGTATGGGATACCACAACAGATCCATGCGTGCGCACCGTGCTGGTGGCGGAACTGTACGAAATTACCGTTACATCGGTACCGGCTTACCCCGATTCCGGCGTGGAGCTGGCCCGCCGTTCCCTGTATGAGCAGCACCCCGAAAAAATGCCGCGTGCGGATAATCGCCGCTGGTGGGCGGATTTAGCGGGGGTGTGATATGTGGCCTTTCAGACGAAAAAAAGAGCAGCGCAGCATGACGCTTGATGAATTTATGGCGCTGGCCGGCACATCGAACACGGGGGCGGGTGAGTACGTATCATCTGGGACAGCGGAATCACTCCCCGCCGTCATGAACGCCGTCACGGTCATCTCTGACGCGGTGGCTACCATGCCGTGTTACCTGTACCTGGTACGCAATGAGAAGGGGAAGGAGGCCCGCGAATGGCTTGATTCTCATCCGGTCGATCACATCCTCAACGAGCGCCCGAACGCGTGGCAGACACCCTACCAGTTTAAGCGAATGATGATCCGCTACTGCCTGTTAAGTGGTAATGCTTATGCGGTTATTCAGTGGGGGCGTGATGGTTTTCCGGCGGCTTTACATCCTTACCCGCCGCAGTCGGTGAACGTGGAGCAGACAGGTGATCATAACTGGCGCTACTGCATCACTGACGCCTACACCGGAAACATCCGCAACTATTTACCGTGGGAGGTTCTCCACCTTCGTTACTCCACGGATGACGGTTTTATGGGGCGCTCACCTGTAACCATCTGCCGCGAATCGCTGGGGCTTGGGCTGGCCCAACAACGCCACGGCGCGAGCGTGATGCGTGATGGCATGATGGCGGCAGGGGTTATCACGTCAGGCGAATGGCTGGACGGCGTGAAGGGCAAACAGGCATTAGCCGCACTGGAACGCTACAAAGGGGCCAGAAACGCCGGAAAAACGCCCATCCTTGAAGGGGGGATGAGCTATCAGCAGCTGGGCATGAGTAATCAGGATGCCGAATGGCTGGCCTCCCGTCGCTTCACCATTGAAGACATCGCCCGAATGTTCAACGTCTCGCCGATTTTTTTGCAGGAATACAGCAACAGCACCTACAGCAACTTCAGCGAGGCAAGCCGCGCATTTCTCACCATGACGATGCGCCCGTGGCTGGCGAACTTTGAGCAGCAGATAAAAAACGCCTTGCTGGTGGCCTCGCCTGTACCTGGTATCCGGTATCAGGTGGAGTTTGACAGCGCGGACCTGTTACGGGCCACACCTGGCGAACGCTTTGCCACCTATGAGCGCGGCATAAAATCCGACGTTATGTGTCCGAACGAAGCCCGCGAACGTGAAGGGCTGTCACCGCGTGATGGTGGTGATGAGTTCAGCCAGGCATGGAAACAGGAAGTAAAAATCAGCGAGGGAGAAAAACCGGAATGAACATAGGGCGACTGCGTGACAGGATAACGATTCAGACCCTGAAACAGACCAGGGATATAACCGGCGAAATACTCGAAACGTGGGAGGACGGTCACACACTCTGGGCAAGCGTGAACATGGTCAGCAGCAAGGAGGCCATTTCATCGGGCGCAGAGCTGGCGATTGGTACCGTAAGGATCTGGATACGGTACCGGAAGGACATCAACGCCACCAGCCGGATAAAGGTCAGTACGGGGCCGCTGGCGGGGCGTGTACTGAATATCATCGGGCAGCCGCTGCCGGATGCCGCCAGGACACGCCTTGAAATTCTTTGTCGTGAGGGCGCGGAAAAATGACAGAAGAACTTATCACCCTGGAAGAAGTGAAACTCCATTGCCGCATCGATGGCGACGATGAAGACCAGTTAATCAGCGGATACATTGCCGCATCGCTTGAGGCGTGCCAGATACACATAGGCAGGCGCTTTGATGACGGGCTGGCGTTCACGCCAGCCATAAAGATTGGCTGCATGATGTTTATCGCTCACCTGTATGAAAATCGCCAGATTGTCGCGGATAACGCAAAAACACGCGTACCCATGACGATAGGCGCACTCTGGACGGCTTACCGTGATGTGGGGGGGTACTGATGCCGTGGCAACCATTAAGACGATGCACAGAACCAGGCTGTAACAGGCGCGTTAAATCCGGCAAGTGTGAGGAGCACAGGCGGGCGGCATGGCGTGCAGAGGATGCCAGACGAGGACACCGCCGCGCGCGTGGATATTCCAGACAGTGGGACAAATACCGCGCCATGTATCTGAGTAAAAACCCGTTATGCGTGCGATGCCTTGAGAAGGGGATATATACGCCCGCCGTGGTGGTGGATCACATTATCCCGATTAATGGCGGTGATGATGTTCTCTTCTGGCCCGAATGGAACCATCAACCATTGTGCCAGGCGTGTCATAACCAGAAAACGAAATGGCTTGATCCGGCAACAAAAAGCAAGCGTGCCGCAGGTGGATTTCGTGAAGAGGAAGAACGGGCTGCTAACCGCAATAACTGGATGTATGACGCTGATGAATGAGCGGGAACAAAACCGCCTTATCCGTGGACTTATAAGGCAGCGTGACGCATGGAAGACACAGGAAACAGGGCATAAAGATAAAGCGTCAGGACGCGCAGAACGCATCACAGCGAAGCGATTAACCGACCGTGACCGCGAGGTTATGGAATGTTTCCGCAATCGCTGATGAGGCTGTATGACGGGGTGGGGGGCGTTTTCAGGACAAACCCGACCCCGCCTACCTGGATGATATCGCCGTGAAGCAGTGGCGGGAAAAATCGCGGCAGCTTGCGGAACGGGGAGACCTGACCCCCGCCGACTGGAGCAATCTGGAACTGTATTGCGTCAACTACTCCATTTACCGGAAAGCCGTTGCAGACCTTGCGGCGCGCGGGTTCAGCATTGTTAACAGTCAGGGCGGCGAGAGCAGAAACCCCGCATTAAGCGCAAAATCCGACGCTGAAAGAGTGATGATAAAAATGGCCTCCTTGCTCGGTTTTGACCCGATAAGCCGCCGTAAAAATCCACCGGAAACAGAAGAAGAGGACGAGCTTGACCGCCTGGAATAAGTACGCAGAAGACGTAAAAACGGGCAAAATTCCGGCCTGTAAACGGTTAAAACAGGCTGTTAAACGGTACTTTTCGGACCTTAAAAGCCCCCTTTACACGTTCGATCGTGAGGTTGTGGAGCGGTTTATTGCCTTTTCCAGGGTGTGCCCGCACGTAAAAGGACCGATGCGTGGCAGACCCATTGAGCTGGAGCCGTGGCAGCAGTTCGCCTTTGCGTGCATCCTCGGCTTTAAGGTTAAGGCCACCGGACGGCGCAAATACACGAGCGCCTTTATCGAAGTGCCGCGCAAAAATGCGAAATCCACGACCGCCGCGATTCTGGCTAACTGGTTTCTGATTATGGAGAACGGTCAGCAGGATATCTACACCGCAGCGGTGAGCCGTGACCAGGCGCGGATCGTGTTTGATAATGCGCGTCAGATGTGCCTTTTATCCCGACCGTTACGCAGGCGGGTGAATATTCAGGCGCATAAGGTGATACACCCGAAAAGCAACAGCCTGTTAAAGCCGCTGGCAGCAAAAGCGGCAACCATCGAGGGGACAAACCCCAGTCTTTCCATCGTGGACGAATACCACCTACACCCCGATAACGGCGTTTATTCCGCGCTTGAGCTGGGGATGGGCGCACGTCCCGAAGGGCTGTTATTTGCCATTACCACATCGGGCAGTAACGTCGTTTCAGCCTGTAAACAGCACTATGATTATTGCTGCCAGATCCTGGACGGCGAAGAGGTTAACGATTCAATTTTTGTACTGATTTACGAACTGGACGACGAAAACGAGGTTGATGATCCGGCGATGTGGATAAAGGCGAACCCTAATATTGATGTTTCCGTGGATCGTGAAAAACTGGCCTCAACCATCCAGAAAGCGCGGGGTATTCCGTCGCAGTGGGTGGAGATGATGACAAAGCGATTTAATATCTGGTGTCAGGGGACTACCCCGTGGATGGGTAATGGTGCATGGGCTGAGTGTGCCGGAACGTTCACGGAGGAAGATTTACACGGTCAGGAGTGTTACGCGGGGCTGGACTTATCATCAACCAGCGATATTTCCAGCGTATGCTATGCCTTTCCGGTCGGTAAAACCATTATGCTGATTTCCCGTCATTATCTGCCGGAGTTCCAGCTACAGAACCCCGCCAATAAAAACCGCGCTGTCTATCGCCAGTGGGCTAAAGCGGGCTGGATACGCACAACGCCAGGTGACTGCATTGATTACGACCGGATCAGAGATGACATCATGCAGGATGCGGAGAAATTTAATATCAGGCTGGTGGGCTTTGATACGTGGAACGCCACGCATCTCAGGACGCAATTACAGGGGGCTGGTTTTGAGGTGGAGCCGTTCCCGCAAACCTACCTCAGATTCAGTCCGGCGGCGAAATCGTTCGAAGTTTTTGTTAACCGCAGGGTGATTGTGCATCGTGGCGATCCGGTGTTGTCCTGGTCGATGAGTAACGTCGTGATGCAGAGTGACGCGAACGCCAATATCAAGCCGAACAAGAAAAAATCACCGAACAAGATAGACCCGAGCGTAGCGGCGCTGATGGCGTTTGGTACATTCCAGGCAGAGCATGAGGATTTTGCTTTTGATATAAGCGACAGCCACCGCCAGAAACTGGAAGAATTTAGCGGGGTGTAATGAGGTCAGCAGCATGACAGAAGCCGAAATACTGCGATTAATCCGCCGCGTCTCTGGAATCAGCCAGCAGGCTGACGAACAGACCACGCAGCCGGACAGCGTGACAGCCGAAAATTATGCGCGTGTTGTTGCTGAGGTGATGCGCCGTGATGGTATCCAGCTTAATGATGCGGATATGCGCGACATACGGATCCGCGTTCTGGAAATGCTGGCCTACAATCGCCGCGTTGAACTGTATCGGGAGAAGGAGAAAATCACGTACCACTGGAAGAAGCCGGAGCGGTTACGGCGGTAACTCACTGAGATTAAAGCAAAGCGCAAAATTGCGCTGGCTACATCCCTCACATCTGAGGACTGTTAACCAGCAGGCCGGAATATATTCAGAAACTACGAAATTTTCGCAGTTTAATTACTCGTCAGCTTAATCGCTAACCCGCTCTGATATTTTCGGAAACCTCAATTTGAGGAAGTCGGCGAGGTAACTGTTTGATATTCCCGATAGCGCAAAGATGCGCGGTCGGGCAGAATGACCACCACCTCAATCGTGACGGAGAGTGACAACCAGTGACACACCGTGACAAAAAGACGGTTTAACCGTTCATTAAAAATCGACGTGATTTTGTG
Source organism: Shigella sp. FJ200513 (assembly GCF_040495915.1). NCBI lineage: Bacteria > Pseudomonadati > Pseudomonadota > Gammaproteobacteria > Enterobacterales > Enterobacteriaceae > Shigella > Shigella sp. FJ200513. The sequence continues at coordinate 86,560 of NZ_JBDYCV010000002.1, forward strand.
CTTTCCGGATGACGTGGCCAACGTCATTTTTTAGCGAAAAATTCTGATTAAGGTCACTGGCTGAACGGTCATAATGACCACGCAGACCATCGAGGCAACCATAGCGATCATCGTTACGGTTGGAGCTTTTCCGCCATTGGTGGAAAAGGTGCACATCTGGATCATCATTACGGTGATCAAGGGTATGTAAAACCCACCAGCCTGATTAAAGGTTAACCGGAAAAAAAATCCGGTAGCCCCGTTATGGGGATCCCCATATCGACATTAACGCCCCTCATGAATTGGTGCGCTTCCCCCTGGAAAGATTACCCGCCTGTATATTTCTTGTGTCTATTTGTTCCACGTTGTTTCATACAGTGCACCGAACGGTGTAGTTAATGGTGTAGTCAATTTGCGATTTTTGGCACTTTTTCAATGAAAATTGTTTGATCGAATCAATGACTTGATGTAGTGGTAAAAGGACATATTTATTCATCTTTCGGCGCAGAATGCTGGCGACCAAAAATCACCTCCATCCGCGCACCGCCCAGCATGCTCTCTCCGGCGACGATTTTACCCTCATATTGCTCGGTGATTTCGCGGGCTACCGCCAGCCCTACACCTTGCCCAGGGCGTAAAGTATCAACCCGTTGACCACGGTCGAAAATGACCTCTCGCTTGCTTAATGGAATACCGGGGCCATCATCCTCGACCACAATATAGAGATGCTCGTCGGTTTGCCTTGCAGAAATTTCGACAAACTCGAGGCAATATTTACAGGCATTATCCAGCACGTTGCCCATCACCTCGACAAAATCGTTCTGCTCACCGACAAAGCTGATCTCTGGCGAAATATCGAGAGAGATATTGACCCCTTTGCGTTGATACACTTTGTTCAGCGCTGAGGTGAGATTGTCCAGCAGTGGGGCGACCGGATGCAGCTCGCGGCTGAGCAATGTCCCGCCGCGCATACTGGCACGATGCAGGTAGTAGCCAATTTGCTGTGAAATGCGGCTGATTTGCTCCAGCATTACCGGCTCAGCATCACTGACGCTCATCTTTTCACTACGCAGAGAACGCAGCGTACTTTGCAGCACCGCCAGTGGCGTTTTCAGACTATGGGTCAGGTCGGTGAGCGTCGTACGGTATTTGTCGTAACGTTCGCGTTCACTTTTTAACAATCGGTTCAGGTTTCGTACCAGACTGGTCAGTTCTCGCGTTGTGGCTGGATTGAGCAATTCGCGGTTATGTTCTTCCAGTTCGCGGACTTCTTTTGCCAGGGCTTCGATGGGGCGTAAACTCCACCAGGCGGCGACCCACAGCAGCGGGATCACTAACAGCAGATTGGCTGAGAGCACATAGATAAACCAGCTCCAGACCATATAGGAACTTTTTAGCTCCACCGGAATGGTATCCACCACCACAATGGTTAATTTTGGCATCCGCGATGTTGCCGGGTAGACGTTTACCGCCACCGAGTGGGTCATCTCCGCGTCGTCATCATCTTCCCGCACTTCCTGCAACTGTTGCTGTATCGAATGATCTCCACTCAGCAAGAGGCTGGTATCGTTAACATCCGCTTCAATTTCATGAAAACCATTCGATTTCAGCCAGTCAGGCTGGATCATTTTCATCAGCCAGGGCACGTCACGTTGCGCCCATAAAAGCTGCCCGTTCTCATCATAAATTAGCGTCATGGTGGGGCTTTGCTTGTCGATATTTTCGGGTAACTCGACATGCAACTTATTGTTTTCCCACTGCGCAAGGGTATAGAACAGATTGCTCTCGCCACGTAACAGCCGAAACGTAGTTTTATCGAAACTGACGCTATAACCGATCAGCGCGACCATTCCGTAGGCAAGCGAAAGCACCAGTACTACCGCTGCCGTTGCCAACAGAAAACGTACCCGCAGCGAGAGCGGGAAAAAAAGACGCAGTAATTTTTTCATCAGCGCAATTCGAACAGGTAGCCCTGGCCGCGAACGGTGGTAATGACTTCTTGCGGATATTGTGCCTGAATTTTTTTGCGCAGACGTCCCATCAGTACATCAATGGTATGGCTTTCCCGCAGCTCCGCATCCGGATAGAGTTGTAGCATTAACGAATCTTTGCTGACCACTTTGCCATTATTGCGTATCAACGTTTCCATAATGGTGTATTCGAACGCGGTCAGTTTGATCACTTCGTCATTAATAGATAATTCACGGCGAGAGAGATCAACCTGAAACGGGGGGAGCGAAATGACCTGTGAAGCCAGACCGCTATTACGCCGCATTAATGCCTGCATTCGCGCCATCACCTCTTCAATATGAAACGGTTTAGTCACGTAATCATCAGCACCGGCACTTAATACTTCGACTTTGTCCTGCCAGCTTTCACGGGCGGTTAATACCAGAATCGGCAGTGAAACATCGTTGCTACGCCAGCGGCGAATCAGTGACAGACCGTCCTCGTCAGGCAATCCGAGATCGACAATCGCAATATCCGGTAAATGTTCATTGAGATAATAATCGGCTTCTTTGGCATCTTCTGCGTCATCGACCTGATGACCAGCATCCTGAATCTGAACTTTAAGGTGGTGACGTAACAACGCATTGTCTTCAACAACCAGTACGCGCATTTTTATTTCTCCCTGTCTTAATTATTAAAATAGTGTAACGCGATTATGTGTTTATGGGGGTAAACATTAAATAAACCAGCGGGGAGGGGAGGTAAAGTGAAAAAAGAAAAAGTGGATAATCTTAATAAGCAGGCCGGACAGCATCGCCATCCGGCACTGATTTGAGGCTTATTTCAGCTCATCAACCATCGTGATAGCTCGACCAATATAGTTAGCCGGCGTCATCGCTTTCAGGCGGGCTTTCTCTTCTTCTGGCAACGCCAGACCATCGATAAACTGCTTCATGCCTTCGGCGTCAACGCGCTTACCGCGAGTAAGCTCTTTCAGCTTCTCGTACGGTTTTTCGATGCCATAGCGACGCATAACTGTCTGGATTGGTTCTGCCAGCACTTCCCAGTTGTGATCCAGCTCATCCAGCAGATGGTCACGGTTCACTTCCAGTTTGCTCACGCCTTTCAGGGTGGATTGATACGCAATCAGCGCATAACCGATACCCACGCCGAGGTTACGCAGCACGGTGGAGTCGGTCAGGTCACGCTGCCAGCGGGAAACCGGCAGTTTGCTTGCCAGATGCTGCAATACCGCGTTGGAAAGGCCCAGATTCCCTTCGGAGTTTTCGAAGTCGATCGGGTTAACTTTATGCGGCATGGTGGAAGAACCAATCTCACCAGCAATGGTTTTCTGTTTGAAGTGGTTAAGGGCGATATAACCCCAGACGTCACGGTCAAAGTCGATCAGAATGGTGTTGAAGCGCGCAACGCAATCAAACAGTTCGGCAATGTAGTCGTGCGGTTCAATCTGGGTAGTGTACGGGTTCCATTGAATACCCAGCGAGGTGACGAACTCTTCGCTGAACTGATGCCAGTCAACTTCCGGGTAAGCGGCGATGTGGGCGTTATAGTTACCGACCGCGCCGTTGATTTTGCCGAGGATCTCCACCTGGTTAAGCTGGCGGTGCTGGCGCTCCATACGGTAGGCGACGTTTGCCATCTCTTTACCGATGGTTGACGGCGTGGCTGGCTGACCGTGGGTACGAGACAGCAGCGGGATATCGCGGTACTGAACGGCGAGATCTTTAATGCCATCAATCAGTTGACGCCAGTACGGCAGGATCACTTCATCACGCGCGGTTTTCAGCATTAATGCGTGGGAGAGGTTATTGATATCTTCCGAAGTACAGGCAAAGTGGATGAATTCAGAAACCGCGTGCAGTTCCGGGATCTCCGCCACTTTTTCTTTCAGGAAATACTCAACCGCTTTAACGTCGTGGTTAGTGGTACGCTCGATGGTTTTGATGCGTGCGGCATCTTCTTCGCTGAAATTGGCGACAATTGCATCAAGGTAACCGATTGCGTCGGCAGCAAAAGCAGGAACTTCCTTGATCGCTGCGTGCGCGGCCAGTTTTTGCAGCCAACGTACTTCAACTTGTACACGGAATTTCAGCAAACCATATTCGCTGAAAATCCCGCGCAGCGCGCTGACTTTATCGCCGTAGCGTCCATCGACAGGGGAAACGGCGGTCAGTGAGGATAATTCCATAGATCACAACTCCGGGGTTAAATGAGCAAGAATTTGTTTTGCCTGAGTGGTCAGGCGATTACGAGAAAACATCAGTTGTAGACGTCCGCCGCCGACCTGGTGCCAGAGCACGGCGGCGCGAATGCCTGCCAGCAGGGTTGCGCGAACTTTCGCCTGCACTTGTGGGCTTTGCAGTACAGCAGGGGAACCGGTGACCTGAATGCGCGGGCCAAGCGGGCTGATCACATCAACATAGATAGCAGCCATCGCGCTCATCAGCGTTTCGGACTGTAAATCGAAGTGTTCGAGCTGGCGTTGCAGGCCGTTGATCCGGTTGCCCAGAGTGTCGAGCGCGCCTTTCGCTGAGGAGAGTTTGCGCTCAAGCACCATCAAGCTGAGTGTGTAGCGGGTTAATTCGGCGTTTAAGCCCTGGCAACTGCTGGCATTGAGCACGCCGAGCAGGGTTTCCAGCCCGACGCGCAGGTTGGCTTCGCTACCGCCAAAAACCGCCAGCGTCGAGCTGGGGTTCATATCAATAATACTGTTGAGTGAGACGTGTAGCGCATCGGCATCACAATGCCCCTGGTGAGCGAGTTGTTGCACCAGGCGTGCCGACTGACAAATACCGGCCAGGGCGAGGGTGATGTCATAGTAATTCTTTGCCACGTTCACTGCTTCCTTGTTTTAAGTAAAGATAATAATCAGACCGGCAGCGGCAGACGCTGCTCAATAATACCGCCACCGAGGCACACTTCACCGTTATAGAAGACGGCAGACTGGCCCGGCGTCACGGCGGCAACCGGCTCATCGAAAATCACTTTAATGCGATCGTCGTCCAGCGCCTTGACGGTGCACGGAATGTCGGTCTGGCGATAGCGGGTTTTTACCGTGCAACGCATAGTGCCGGTGAATGGTTCGCGATCGACCCAGTGCAGCTGCTGGGCAATCAACCCGACAGACATCAGCCGCGGGTGTTCATGGCCCTGAGCGACAACCAGAATGTTGTTTTCGACGTCTTTGTCCACCACATACCACGGTTCTTCGGTACCTTCTTTGGTGCCACCGATACCCAGACCTTTACGCTGACCGAGAGTGTGATACATCAGCCCCTGGTGCTCACCAATTTCATCGCCATCGACGGTAATGATTTTGCCCGGTTGCGCCGGGAGATAACGGCCCAGGAACTCGCGGAATTTACGTTCGCCAATGAAGCAAATGCCGGTAGAGTCTTTTTTCTTCGCGGTGACCAGACCAAGATCTTCAGCAATCTTACGCACCTGCGGTTTTTCCAGTTCGCCTACCGGGAACAGGCTTTGCGCAATCTGCTCATGGCTGAGCGTATAAAGGAAGTAGCTCTGGTCTTTATTGCTGTCCAGACCACGCAGCAGGCGGCTCTTGCCATCGACATCGGCCCGACGTACGTAATGACCGGTAGCGATATAATCGGCACCTAAATCTTCGGCGGCAAATTCGAGGAAGGCTTTAAATTTGATCTCCTTGTTGCACAGAATATCCGGATTCGGCGTGCGACCGGCTTTATATTCGGCAAGGAACAGTTCGAAGACGTTGTCCCAGTACTCGGCAGCAAAGTTAACGGTGTGCAGTTCAATGCCGAGCTTGTCGCAGACCGCCTGGGCATCAGCCAGATCCGCTGCTGCTGTGCAATATTCCTCACCGTCGTCTTCTTCCCAGTTCTTCATAAACAGGCCTTCGACCTGATATCCCTGTTGTTGCAACAGCCAGGCAGAAACGGAGGAATCGACACCGCCGGACATGCCGACGATTACTTTTTTTGCGGTTTCAGACATTGGATCACTCACGACATTGAACTTCAAGGCGGCGTATTCTATCACGCAGCCTTTTAGATGACACCCTTTGTAAAAGGCCAGTTAAAATCGCCAATCATCTCCAGCGGATAACGTTGCCCGCTTTGATAACAACGAATACTTTCCGCCACCAGCGGCGAACGAAGATTTGACGCCTGTAAAATTTCTTCGGCGCTGACCCAACGGCAGCAGTCGATATCGCTGTCATGAGGCTGGGTCGGGCATATTTGCTCAAGCTCAATGGCAAAGAGGAAACGCAAAAACGGCGTTTTATCTGGCGCAATCCACTGATGCATACGAATAAAGTGTTGCGGCTGCGCGCTGATGCCGGTTTCTTCCCACAGTTCACGGGCGGCGGCTTCCACTAAGGTTTCATCGGCTTCCAGATGCCCGGCAGGTTGGTTCCATAACGCTTTACCATTAATCGTCTCTTCAACGACTAAAAATTTGCCTTCTGCGTGCACCACGCAAGCAACGGTAACGTGCGGTTTAAACATTTTGCATCCTTAATCTGTCACTTCTCGCCATTCGCCATTGGCAAGATTATCCAAAGAGTAATCTCCCATCGCATAGCGAATCAGTCGCAGCGTGGGGAAACCAACATGGGCGGTCATGCGGCGCACCTGGCGATTACGTCCTTCATATAAGGTGATCTTCAGCCAGCTGGTGGGAATACTTTTGCGTTCACGAATTGGTGGATTCCGCGGCCATAACCACGCGGGTTCGTCAACCAGCTCCGCGCCTGCGGGCAGGGTAGGGCCATCATTTAAGGTTACGCCATTGCGCAAGGCTTCAAGTGCGTCTTGTGTGGGAATACCTTCCACCTGCACATAATAGATTTTTCCGGTGCGTTTACCCGGCTGGGTTAAACGCGCCTGCAACGCGCCGTTATTGGTCAGCACCAGCAACCCTTCGCTATCGCGGTCAAGGCGACCTGCTGCATAAACGCCCTGAACCGGGATGAATTCTTTTAATGTTTTGCGTCCGGTTTCATCGGTGAACTGCGGAAGAACATCGTAGGGTTTATTGAAGAGGATCACACGCGTGGGCTGGTTTTCATGTTTACGCCTGGTAGAACGTTGCGAGCTGAATCGCTTAACCTGGTGATTTCTAAAAGAAGTTTTTTGCATGGTATTTTCAGAGATTATGAATTGCCGCATTATAGCCTAATAACGCGCATCTTTCATGACGGCAAACAATAGGGTAGTATTGACAAGTCAATTACAAATCATTAACAAAAAATTGCTCTAAAGCATCCGTATCGCAGGACGCAAACGCATATGCAACGTGGTGGCAGACGAGCAAACCAGTAGCGCTCGAAGGAGAGGTGAATGGAAAGTAAAGTAGTTGTTCCGGCACAAGGCAAGAAGATCACCCTGCAAAACGGCAAACTCAACGTTCCTGAAAATCCGATTATCCCTTACATTGAAGGTGATGGAATCGGTGTAGATGTAACCCCAGCCATGCTGAAAGTGGTCGACGCTGCAGTCGAGAAAGCCTATAAAGGCGAGCGTAAAATCTCCTGGATGGAAATTTACACCGGTGAAAAATCCACACAGGTTTATGGTCAGGATGTCTGGCTGCCTGCTGAAACCCTTGATCTGATTCGTGAATATCGCGTTGCCATTAAAGGCCCGCTGACCACTCCGGTTGGTGGCGGTATTCGTTCTCTCAACGTTGCCCTGCGTCAGGAACTGGATCTCTACATCTGCCTGCGTCCGGTACGTTACTATCAGGGCACTCCAAGCCCGGTTAAACACCCTGAACTGACCGATATGGTTATCTTCCGTGAAAACTCGGAAGACATTTATGCGGGTATCGAATGGAAAGCTGACTCTGCCGACGCCGAGAAAGTGATTAAATTCCTGCGTGAAGAGATGGGCGTGAAGAAAATTCGCTTCCCGGAACATTGCGGTATCGGTATTAAGCCGTGTTCTGAAGAAGGCACCAAACGTCTGGTTCGTGCAGCGATCGAATACGCAATTGCTAACGATCGTGACTCTGTGACCCTGGTGCACAAAGGCAACATCATGAAGTTCACCGAAGGCGCGTTTAAAGACTGGGGCTACCAGCTGGCGCGTGAAGAATTTGGCGGTGAACTGATCGACGGCGGCCCGTGGCTGAAAGTTAAAAACCCGAATACCGGCAAAGAGATCGTCATTAAAGACGTGATTGCTGATGCATTCCTGCAACAGATCCTGCTGCGTCCGGCTGAATATGATGTTATCGCCTGTATGAACCTGAACGGTGACTACATTTCTGACGCTCTGGCAGCGCAGGTTGGCGGTATCGGTATCGCCCCTGGAGCAAACATCGGTGACGAATGCGCCCTGTTTGAAGCCACCCACGGTACTGCGCCGAAATACGCCGGTCAGGACAAAGTAAACCCTGGCTCTATTATTCTCTCCGCTGAGATGATGTTACGCCATATGGGCTGGACTGAAGCCGCAGACCTGATTGTTAAAGGTATGGAAGGCGCGATCAACGCCAAGACCGTAACCTATGACTTCGAGCGTCTGATGGAAGGCGCTAAACTGCTGAAATGTTCAGAGTTTGGTGATGCGATCATCAAGAATATGTAATCACTACATGTGTTAAATATTTAAACGGGCGTATAACACGCCCGTTGTTTTATTTATGTGGATATTATTAATAGCATATCGAGCATATTTAGGTAATGACTCCAACTTACTGATAGTGTTTTATGTTCAGATAATGCCCGATGACCTTGTCATGCAGCTCCACCGATT
>NZ_JBDYCV010000003.1:0-89793 GCF_040495915.1 Shigella sp. FJ200513
GTGTCCATCAATATAGATGGGCGCGATTGTTGCCAGACAGGACAATTTTCACAAGACGTCGCTGATGGGGCGCTTACCAAAAAGAGTACAGCTATTGTAGATAAGTGGGGATACTACGGGTATAAAAAAACCCGCCGGGGCGGGTTTTTTTACATTGCTTCAGATTACTCTGCAGCAGCTTCTGCTTTCTCTGAACGATCAACCAGCTCGATGTAAGCCATCGGCGCGTTGTCGCCTGCACGGAAGCCACACTTCAGAATACGAGTGTAACCACCGGCACGGCTCGCGAAACGCGGGCCCAGTTCGTTAAACAGTTTTGCCACGATCTCGTTATCACGAGTACGGGCGAATGCCAGACGACGATTAGCAACGCTATCAGTCTTGGCAAGAGTAATCAGCGGCTCAACTACGCGGCGCAGCTCTTTCGCTTTAGGCAGAGTCGTCTTGATGATTTCATGACGAACCAGTGAACCTGCCATATTGCGGAACATAGCCTGGCGATGGCTGCTGTTGCGGTTCAGTTGACGACCACTCTTACGATGGCGCATGACCTTATCCTTCTCAGTAAAACCTTAACCTGTGATCCGGTTACTCGTCAGCGATGCTTGCCGGTGGCCAGTTTTCCAAGCGCATGCCCAGAGACAGTCCACGGGAAGCCAGCACGTCTTTAATCTCAGTAAGAGATTTTTTACCAAGGTTAGGCGTTTTAAGGAGCTCAACCTCGGTACGCTGTACCAGATCACCGATATAGTGGATAGCTTCTGCTTTAAGGCAGTTAGCAGAGCGGACAGTCAATTCCAGATCGTCAACAGGGCGCAGCAGGATCGGATCGAACTCTGGTTTCTCTTCTTTCACTTCAGGCTGACGTACATCACGTAAGTCAACGAAAGCTTCCAGTTGTTCAGCCAGAATGGTTGCCGCACGACGAATCGCCTCTTCAGGATCGATTGTGCCGTTGGTTTCCATTTCGATGACCAGCTTGTCCAGGTCGGTACGCTGTTCTACACGCGCTGCTTCAACATTGTAGGCAATACGCTCCACAGGGCTGTAGCATGCGTCGACCAGCAGACGGCCGATTGGGCGCTCATCTTCTTCCGAATGAATTCGGGTAGAAGCCGGCACATAACCACGACCGCGCTGAACTTTGATACGCATGCTAATAGACGCGTTCTCATCGGTCAGGTGGCAGATCACGTGCTGCGGCTTGACGATTTCAACATCACCGTCGTGGGTGATATCGGCTGCAGTCACAGGGCCAATGCCAGATTTATTCAAGGTAAGAATAACTTCATCTTTGCCCTGAACTCTCACCGCCAGCCCTTTCAGGTTGAGCAGGATTTCCAGGATATCTTCCTGAACGCCTTCTTTGGTGCTGTACTCATGTAGTACACCATCAATCTCAACCTCGGTCACCGCGCAACCCGGCATCGATGAGAGCAGAATACGGCGCAGTGCGTTACCCAGAGTATGGCCAAAGCCACGCTCTAAAGGCTCAAGGGTCACCTTGGCGTGCGTCGAACTCACTTGCTCGATATCAACCAGGCGCGGTTTTAGAAACTCTGTCACAGAACCCTGCATTGTGTCCTCTCTTTGGTACTAAGCTTTACTTGGAGTAAAGCTCGACGATCAGGTGTTCGTTAATGTCCGCAGACAGATCAGAACGCTCCGGCTTACGCTTAAACGTACCTTCCATCTTGCCAGCATCAACTTCCAGCCAAGTTGGCTTTTCACGCTGCTCAGCCAGCTCCAGAGCGGCTTTCACGCGAGACTGCTTCTTCGCTTTCTCACGAATGCTTACAACGTCATTCGGACTAACCTGATAAGAAGCGATGTTAACAACACGACCGTTTACCATAATTGCTTTATGGCTAACCAGCTGACGTGCTTCTGCACGAGTGGCACCGAAGCCCATACGGTATACAACGTTGTCCAGACGACCTTCCAGCAGAGCCAACAGGTTTTCACCGGTGTTGCCTTTCAGACGTGCTGCTTCTTTGTAGTAGTTACGGAACTGACGCTCCAGCACACCATAGATACGGCGAACTTTTTGCTTTTCACGCAACTGCACACCATAGTCAGACAGACGCGGCTTACGCGCACCGTGCTGGCCAGGAGCTTGTTCAATTTTACACTTGGTATCGATCGCGCGAACGCCAGACTTAAGGAATAAGTCGGTGCCCTCACGACGGCTCAGCTTGAGCTTAGGACCCAAATATCTTGCCATTTTCTTTCTCCAACAAACCTGGAAAACGAGGCGTTATACGCGACGTTTTTTCGGCGGACGACAACCGTTATGAGGGATCGGAGTCACATCAGTAATGTTAGTGATGCGGAAACCTGCGGCGTTCAGAGCACGAATAGTAGATTCGCGGCCTGGACCCGGACCTTTAACCATAACTTCCAGATTCTTGATGCCGTATTCTTTCACGGCGTCAGCGCAACGCTCTGCTGCAACCTGAGCTGCAAACGGAGTGGATTTGCGAGAACCACGGAAACCGGAACCACCGGCTGTTGCCCAACCCAACGCGTTACCCTGACGATCAGTGATAGTCACGATGGTGTTGTTGAAAGAAGCATGGATATGAGCCACGCCGTCAGAGACTTGTTTTCTTACACGTTTACGTGCACGAATTGGTGCCTTTGCCATTATTCAATCACCCCGATTATTTCTTGATCGGTTTGCGCGGACCCTTACGGGTACGTGCGTTGGTCTTGGTACGCTGACCGCGAACCGGGAGACCACGACGATGACGCAAACCGCGATAGCAACCAAGATCCATCAGGCGCTTGATGCTCATGCTGATTTCACGGCGCAGATCACCTTCAACGACAAATTTGGCAACTTCGTCACGCAGCGTGTCGATTTGTCCTTCAGACAGCTCACTGATCTTAACATCTTCAGCGATACCCGCTGCAGCCAGGATGGCTTTAGAACGGGTCTTGCCGACGCCATAAATCGAAGTTAATGCGATTACGGCATGCTTATGATCAGGAATGTTAATGCCTGCTATACGGGCCACTATGCACTCCTACTATTTAATATGTACGTTCCATGCTGAAAAGCCCGTTTTCAGGATACTCAAATGGAAACGTACAGACATACAAAAGATTGGCTGGCTAATCTAGCCAGCTCAACCCAACTTTGCAAGAAAAATATGCGAAAAAATCAGCCTTGGCGCTGTTTATGCTTCGGCTCGGCACTGCAAATCACACGGATGACACCATCACGCTTAACGATTTTGCAGTTACGGCATAATTTCTTGACGGAAGCACGAACTTTCATTTTTACTCTCCGTAACTTCTCGGGCGACCAATTATCGGCCGTAGCCTTTCAGGTTCGCCTTCTTCAATGCAGACTCATACTGACTGGACATCATCAGAGTTTGCACTTGAGCCATAAAGTCCATAATCACGACAACAACGATAAGCAGTGAGGTCCCACCGAAGTAGAACGGTACTTTCATTGCATCACGCATGAACTCCGGGATCAGGCAGATAAAGGTAATATACAGCGCACCAACCAAGGTCAGGCGGGTCATTACTTTATCGATATACTTCGCCGTTTGCTCTCCCGGACGAATTCCTGGTACAAATGCACCGGACTTCTTCAGGTTATCTGCTGTTTCACGCGGGTTGAAAACCAACGCCGTGTAGAAGAAACAGAAGAAGATGATTGCAGACGCATAGAGTAACACATAAAGCGGTTGCCCAGGCTGCAAATACAGCGAAATTGTTGTCAGCCAGTTCCAACCAGTACCGCCCCCGAACCATGACGCGATGGTCGCCGGGAACAGAATAATACTGGAAGCGAAGATTGCCGGGATTACCCCCGCCATATTCACTTTCAGCGGTAAATGTGTGCTCTGTGCAGCATAGACACGACGACCTTGCTGACGTTTCGCGTAGTTTACCACAATGCGGCGTTGACCACGCTCAACAAACACAACAAAGAACGTCACTGCAAATACTAATACTGCAACCAACAGCAACACGAGGAAGTGCAGGTCGCCTTGACGCGCTTGCTCGATAGTATGGGCAATGGCTGGCGGGAGTCCCGCGACAATACCGGCGAAGATAATGATTGAAATACCGTTGCCGATACCTCGTTCAGTGATCTGTTCGCCCAACCACATCAGGAACATCGTTCCTGTGACCAGACTTACAACAGCGGTGAAGTAGAATGCAAAGCCCGGGTTAATCACCAGGCCTTGCATACCAGGCATATTCGGCAGACCGGTAGCAATACCGATCGACTGGAATATTGCCAGCACCAGAGTACCGTAACGGGTGTACTGGCTGATCTTACGACGACCAGACTCCCCTTCTTTCTTAATTTCTGCCAACGTTGGGTGAACCACCGTCAGCAGCTGGATAATGATCGACGCCGAAATATACGGCATGATCCCCAGAGCAAAGATAGAAGCACGGCTGAGAGCACCACCAGAGAACATGTTAAACATCTCAATGATGGTGCCTCGCTGTTGCTCAAGCAGTTTGGCAAGTACAGCGGCATCAATACCAGGGATCGGAATAAAAGAGCCAATACGGAACACAATCAGCGCACCGATAACAAACAGCAGTCTGCGTTTCAGCTCGCCTAAGCCACCTTTGGCACTTTGAAAATCTAATCCCGGTTGTTTAGCCATCTGCTACTTATTCCTCGATTTTACCGCCAGCAGCTTCGATAGCAGCACGAGCGCCTTTAGTAACACGCAGGCCACGAACAGTTACCGGAGTCGTTACTTCGCCAGCCAGGATCACTTTCGCGAACTCGATCTGGATACCGATAATGTTAGCCGCTTTCAGCGTGTTCAGGTCTACAACACCGCCTTCTACTTTAGCCAGGTCAGATAGACGAACTTCGGCTGTAATCGCTGCTTTACGAGAAGTGAAGCCGAATTTCGGCAGACGACGGTACAGAGGCATCTGACCACCCTCGAAACCGCGACGTACGCCACCGCCAGAACGAGACTTCTGACCTTTGTGACCACGACCACCGGTTTTACCGAGGCCAGAACCGATACCACGACCCAGGCGTTTACCCGCCTTTTTGGAGCCTTCGGCCGGAGACAGAGTATTTAAACGCATCTCTTACTCCTCAACTTTAACCATGAAGGAAACCGCGTTGATCATACCGCGAATAGCAGGAGTATCCTCGCGCTCTACGGTGTGACCAATACGACGCAGACCCAAGCCAAGCAGCGTTGCCTTGTGTTTCGGCAGACGACCGATTGCACTGCGGGTTTGAGTAATTTTAATAGTCTTTGCCATGGTTTATTTCCCCAGAATTTCTTCAACGGATTTACCACGCTTGGCAGCGACCATTTCTGGAGAATTCATATTTTCCAGGCCATCAATAGTTGCACGAACCACGTTGATCGGGTTGGTGGAACCATATGCTTTAGCCAGAACGTTATGAACCCCAGCGACTTCCAGAACGGCGCGCATTGCACCACCGGCGATGATACCGGTACCTTCGGAAGCCGGCTGCATGAATACGCGAGAACCCGTGTGAACACCTTTAACAGGGTGTTGTAGAGTGCCGTTATTCAGCGCGACGTTAATCATATTGCGACGGGCTTTTTCCATCGCTTTCTGGATCGCTGCTGGAACTTCACGCGCTTTACCGTAACCAAAACCAACGCGACCGTTACCATCGCCAACTACAGTCAGAGCTGTGAAGGAGAAAATACGACCACCTTTAACGGTTTTAGATACGCGGTTTACCGCGATCAGCTTTTCCTGCAGTTCGCCAGCTTGTTTTTCGATGTGAGCCATCTTACACCTCTACCTTAGAACTGAAGGCCAGCTTCACGGGCAGCATCTGCCAGTGCCTGGACACGACCATGATATTGGAACCCGGAACGGTCAAAGGATACATCTTTGATGCCTTTTTCCAGAGCGCGTTCAGCGACAGCTTTACCCACAGCTGCAGCCGCGTCTTTGTTACCGGTGTACTTCAGTTGTTCAGCGATAGCTTTTTCTACAGTAGAAGCAGCTACCAGAACTTCAGAACCGTTCGGTGCAATTACCTGTGCGTAAATGTGACGCGGGGTACGATGTACCACCAGGCGAGTTGCGCCCAGCTCCTGGAGCTTGCGGCGTGCGCGGGTCGCACGACGGATACGAGCAGATTTCTTATCCATAGTGTTACCTTACTTCTTCTTAGCCTCTTTGGTACGCACGACTTCGTCGGCGTAACGAACCCCCTTGCCTTTGTAAGGCTCAGGACGACGGTAGGCGCGCAGATCCGCTGCAACCTGGCCGATCACCTGCTTATCAGCGCCTTTCAGCACGATTTCAGTCTGAGTCGGACATTCAGCAGTGATACCCGCAGGCAGCTGATGGTCAACAGGATGAGAGAAACCCAGAGACAGGTTAATCACATTGCCTTTAACCGCTGCACGGTAACCTACACCAACCAGCTGCAGCTTCTTAGTGAAGCCTTCGGTAACACCGATAACCATTGAGTTCAGCAGGGCACGCGCGGTACCAGCCTGTGCCCAACCGTCTGCGTAACCATCACGCGGACCGAAGGTCAGGGTATTATCTGCATGTTTAACTTCAACAGCATCGTTGAGAGTACGAGTCAGCTCGCCGTTTTTACCTTTGATCGTAATAACCTGACCGTTGATTTTTACGTCAACGCCGGCAGGAACAACGACCGGTGCTTTAGCAACACGAGACATTTTTTCCTCCGATTAGGCTACGTAGCAGATAATTTCGCCACCAAGACCAGCCTGGCGCGCTGCACGATCAGTCATAACACCTTTAGAGGTAGAAACAACTGCGATACCCAGACCCGCCATAACTTTCGGCAGCTCATCTTTACGTTTATAGATGCGCAGACCTGGGCGGCTGACACGCTGAATGCTTTCTACAACAGCTTTGCCCTGGAAATACTTCAGAGTAAGTTCCAGTTCAGGCTTGGTGTCGCCTTCAACTTTAAAATCTTCAATAAAACCTTCTTCCTTCAGCACGTTGGCGATTGCCACTTTCAGCTTGGAGGAAGGCATGGTGACCGCAGCTTTGTTCGCGGCCTGACCGTTACGGATACGGGTCAGCATATCCGCGATCGGATCTTGCATGCTCATCTGTCTTTACTCCCGTGATTCAATTGGTGACAATTACCAGCTAGCCTTTTTCAGACCCGGGATTTCACCGCGCATAGCGGCTTCACGGACCTTAATACGGCTCAACCCGAAC
The DNA here is from genome assembly GCF_040495915.1 of Shigella sp. FJ200513. Taxonomy (NCBI): domain Bacteria; kingdom Pseudomonadati; phylum Pseudomonadota; class Gammaproteobacteria; order Enterobacterales; family Enterobacteriaceae; genus Shigella; species Shigella sp. FJ200513. The sequence continues at coordinate 7,207 of NZ_JBDYCV010000003.1, forward strand.
TTCCGCAGGAAACCATGCGGACGACCTGTTTGACGGCAGCGGTTACGCTGACGAGACGGGCTGGAATCACGCGGCAGAGTCTGCAGCTTGAGAACAGCGTTCCAACGATCTTCGTCGGAAGCGTTCACATCAGAGATGATCGCTTTCAGTTCAGCGCGTTTCGCGAAGTATTTATCAGCTAAAGCTACGCGTTTTACTTCGCGTGCTTTCATTGATTGCTTAGCCATTTAGTAACCCTACCTTACTTGCGGAACGGGAAGTCAAAGGCAGCCAGCAGAGCGCGGCCTTCTTCGTCAGATTTCGCAGTAGTGGTAATGGTAATATCCAAACCACGAACGCGGTCGACTTTATCGTAGTCGATTTCTGGGAAGATGATCTGCTCACGGACACCCATGCTGTAGTTACCACGACCGTCGAAAGACTTAGCGGACAGGCCACGGAAGTCACGGATACGAGGTACAGCAATAGTGATCAGGCGCTCAAAGAACTCCCACATGCGTTCGCCACGCAGAGTTACTTTACAGCCGATCGGATAGCCCTGACGGATTTTGAAGCCTGCAACAGATTTGCGTGCTTTGGTGATCAGCGGTTTTTGACCGGAGATTGCTGCCAGGTCTGCTGCTGCGTTATCCAGCAGTTTTTTGTCAGCGATCGCTTCACCAACACCCATGTTCAGGGTGATCTTCTCGACCCGAGGGACTTGCATGACAGAATTGTAGTTAAACTCAGTCATGAGTTTTTTAACTACTTCGTCTTTGTAGTAATCATGCAGTTTCGCCATCGTACTACTCCAAATTACTTGATAGTTTCGCTGTTAGACTTGAAGAAACGGACTTTTTTGCCGTCTTCGAATCTAAAGCCTACACGGTCAGCCTTGCCGGTTGCCGCATTGAAGATTGCTACGTTGGAAACCTGAATAGCGGCTTCTTTTTCAACGATGCCACCCGGTTGGTTCAGGGCCGGAACCGGCTTCTGATGTTTCTTAACCAGGTTGATACCTTCAATAATGACCTTGCCGGAAGACAGGACATTCTTAACTTTACCGCGTTTACCTTTATCTTTACCGGTTAACACGATAACTTCGTCATCACGACGGATTTTCGCTGCCATGATTCGCTCCTTAGAGTACTTCTGGTGCCAGAGAGATAATTTTCATGAACTTCTCACTACGAAGCTCACGAGTTACCGGCCCAAAAATACGCGTACCGATAGGCTGCTCGCTGTTGTTGTTCAGAAGAACACAAGCATTACCATCGAAGCGAATGACAGAACCGTCCGGGCGACGAACACCCTTCTTGGTGCGCACCACTACCGCCTTCAGCACATCACCTTTTTTGACCTTACCACGCGGAATTGCTTCTTTGATGGTGATCTTGATGATGTCGCCTACGCCTGCGTAGCGACGGTGCGAGCCACCCAGAACCTTGATACACATTACGCGACGTGCACCGGAGTTGTCGGCGACGTTCAGCATAGTCTGTTCTTGGATCATTTTAGTGCTCCGCTAATGTCAACTACTACTGAGACCCGAAAATCAGGTCGTTAAAAATCCCCATATCGAGGGCGCGGCATTATAACACCGCTTCAAGGATATGGGTAGAAAAAATAAACGGCTCATTTCTGAGCCGTTTATTCGTATCGAGAGAGTGTACTGTATTACAGAACCGCTTTCTCTACAACGCGAACCAGCGTCCAGGATTTAGTCTTGGACAGCGGACGGCATTCGCGGATTTCAACCACGTCACCGATACCGCATTCGTTGTTCTCGTCATGTACGTGCAGTTTGGTCGTACGCTTGATGAATTTTCCGTAGATCGGGTGTTTCACAAAACGTTCGATAGCAACAACAATGGATTTCTCCATTTTGTCGCTAACAACGCGACCTTGCAGAGTACGGATTTTATCGGTCATTACGCACCCGCCTTCTCGTTCAGTAAAGTCTTAACGCGTGCGACATCGCGACGCACTTGCTTCAACAGGTGAGACTGTTGCAGCTGGCCACTTGCAGCCTGCATACGCAGGTTGAACTGCTCACGCAGCAGGTTCAGCAGCTCGGTGTTCAGCTCTTCAATGCTCTTCTCACGCAGCTCTTTTGCTTTCATTACATCACCGTCTTAGTTACAAAGGTGGTTTTAATCGGCAGTTTCGCTGCTGCCAGCTTGAATGCTTCACGGGCCAGCTCTTCCGGAACACCGTCCATTTCATACAGGACTTTACCCGGCTGAATCAAGGCAACCCAATACTCCACGTTACCTTTACCTTTACCCATACGCACTGCCAGCGGCTTTTCAGTGATCGGTTTGTCCGGGAACACACGGATCCAGATCTTACCTTGACGCTTAACTGCACGGGTCATAGCACGACGTGCTGCTTCGATCTGACGGGCAGTCAGACGACCACGGCCAACAGCTTTCAGACCGAAGCTGCCGAAGCTAACATCCGTACCCTGCGCCAGACCGCGGTTACGGCCTTTGTGCATTTTACGGAATTTTGTACGCTTTGGTTGTAACATCAGCGACGCTCCTTATTTACGGCCTTTACGCTGCTGCTTTTTAGGCTGAGCAGCCGGTTTTTCCGGTTGTTCAACAGCAGCCATACCACCCAGGATCTCGCCTTTGAAGATCCACACTTTAACGCCGATTACACCGTAAGTGGTGTGCGCTTCAGAGGTGTTGTAGTCGATGTCAGCACGCAGAGTGTGCAGCGGTACGCGACCTTCGCGGTACCATTCGGTACGTGCGATTTCCGCGCCGCCCAGACGGCCGCTAACTTCAACTTTAATACCTTTAGCGCCCAGACGCATTGCGTTCTGTACAGCACGCTTCATAGCACGACGGAACATAACGCGACGTTCCAGCTGAGAAGTGATGCTGTCAGCAACCAGTTTTGCGTCCAGTTCAGGCTTACGAACTTCGGCGATGTTGATCTGTGCAGGAACGCCAGCGATGTCCGCTACGACCTTACGCAGTTTTTCTACGTCTTCACCTTTTTTACCGATAACGATACCCGGGCGAGCAGTGTGAATGGTTACACGGATGCTCTTAGCCGGACGCTCGATAACGATACGAGATACGGACGCTTTAGCCAGTTCCTTAGTCAGGTACTGACGTACTTTAAAATCGCTGTCCAGGTTGTCAGCGAATTCTTTGGTGTTCGCAAACCAAGTAGAGTTCCATGGTTTTACAATACCCAAGCGAATACCATTAGGATGTACTTTCTGACCCATTGCTAGTCTCCAGAGTCTCAGCGATCGGACACAACCACAGTGATGTGGCTGGTGCGCTTCAGGATGCGATCTGCACGACCTTTTGCACGCGGCATAATGCGCTTCATGCTCGGGCCTTCGTCTACGAAAATTTTCGTAACTTTCAGATCGTCAATGTCAGCGCCATCGTTGTGTTCAGCGTTAGCAATGGCAGATTCCAGAACTTTCTTGACCTGTACAGCCGCTTTCTTGTTGGTGTAGGTCAAAATATCCAGAGCCTGCGACACTTTCTTACCGCGAATCAGGTCAGCAACAAGGCGAACCTTCTGAGCAGAAGAACGAGCATGGCGATGTTTAGCAATAGTTTCCATCTCTTCCTCCTACCTTATTTCTTCTTCGCTTTTTTATCAGCAGCGTGGCCGCGATAAGTACGAGTCGGTGCGAATTCACCCAGTTTGTGACCGACCATTTCGTCGGTTACAAATACCGGAACGTGCTGACGACCATTATGGACAGCGATGGTCAAACCGATCATGTTAGGAAAGATCGTTGAACGACGGGACCAAGTGCGCAGGGGCTTCTTGTCTCCGCTTTCCACCGCTTTCTCTACCTTCTTCAGCAAGTGCAGGTCAATAAAAGGACCTTTCTTGAGAGAACGTGGCATGGCTTATCCTCTAAAATTATTTGCTACGGCGACGTACGATGAATTTATCAGTACGCTTGTTGCTGCGGGTCTTCTTACCTTTGGTCTGAACGCCCCACGGAGTTACCGGGTGCTTACCAAAGTTACGACCTTCACCACCACCATGTGGGTGGTCTACCGGGTTCATCGCGGTACCGCGAACGGTCGGACGAACACCACGCCAGCGTGCAGCACCTGCTTTACCCAGAACGCGCAGCATATGCTCAGCATTGCCAACTTCGCCCAGAGTTGCACGGCAGTCTGCTTCTACTTTACGCATTTCACCAGAACGCAGACGCAGGGTGACATAAGCACCATCACGAGCAACGATCTGAACGTAAGTACCAGCGGAACGTGCCAGCTGACCGCCTTTACCTGGTTTCATTTCTACGTTATGAACAGTAGAACCAACCGGGATGTTGCGCATCGGCAGGGTGTTACCTGGTTTGATTGCAGCATCAACGCCAGACTGAATCTGGTCGCCAGCTTTCAGGCCTTTAGGGGCCAGGATGTAACGGCGTTCACCGTCTTTGTACAGAACCAGCGCGATGTTCGCGGAACGGTTCGGATCGTACTCAAGACGTTCAACAACTGCCGGGATACCGTCTTTGTTGCGTTTGAAGTCAACAATACGGTAAGCCTGCTTGTGGCCACCACCGATATGACGAGTGGTGATACGGCCATTGTTGTTACGACCACCGGATTTGCTGTTTTTTTCCAGCAACGGAGCAAAAGGTTTGCCCTTGTGCAGCTCAGGGTTAACCACTTTAACTACGTGGCGACGACCCGGAGATGTCGGTTTACATTTAACAACTGCCATTGTATTACTCCTCCGACTTACTCAGCGCCGCCAACGAAGTCCAGATTCTGGCCTTCTTTCAGGGTGACGTAAGCTTTTTTCCAGTCGCTACGACGACCGATACGCTGTCCGTGACGTTTAACTTTCCCTTTAACTACCAGGGTGTTAACGACTTCGACTTCGACTTCAAACAGTTTCTGCACAGCAGCTTTGATTTCTGCTTTGGTCGCGTCTTTAGCAACTTTGAGTACGATGGTGTTGGATTTTTCCATCGCAGTAGACGCTTTTTCAGAAACGTGCGGTGCACGCAGCACCTTCAGCAGACGTTCTTCACGAATCATGCCAGCATCTCCTCAACTTGCTTAACAGCATCAGCAGTCATTACGACTTTGTCGAAGGCGATCAGGCTAACCGGGTCGATACCAGTTGCATCGCGTACGTCAACCTTCTGCAGGTTGCGCGCAGCCAGGAACAGGTTTTCGTCCAGCTCACCGGTGATGATCAGCACATCTTCCAGAGCCATGTCTTTCAGTTTCTGTGCCAGCAGCTTAGTTTTCGGCGCTTCTACAGAGAACTTCTCGACAACGATCAGACGATCCTGACGTACCAGTTCGGACAGGATGCTTTTCAGCGCGCCGCGGTACATCTTCTTGTTAACTTTTTGACTGTGGTCCTGCGGACGAGCAGCAAAGGTCACGCCACCAGAACGCCAGATCGGGCTCTTGATAGAACCAGAACGCGCACGGCCGGTGCCTTTCTGGCGCCACGGTTTTTTACCGGAACCAGTTACTTCAGCACGAGTCTTCTGAGCACGAGTACCCTGACGAGCACCAGCTGCATAAGCAACAACAACCTGGTGAACCAGCGCTTCGTTGAAATCACGACCGAAGGTAGTTTCGGAAACAGTCAGCGCGCTCTGCGCGTCTTTCAATACTAATTCCATTGCTATCTCCTTACGCCTTCACAGCTGGTTTAACGATCAGGTCGCTACCGGTTGCACCCGGGACAGCACCTTTAACCAGCAGCAGGTTGCGCTCAGCGTCAACGCGTACTACGTCAAGGCTCTGAACGGTTACACGTTCGTTACCCATCTGACCTGCCATTTTCTTGCCTTTGAACACTTTGCCCGGAGTCTGGTTCTGACCGATAGAACCCGGAACGCGGTGAGACAAGGAGTTACCGTGAGTAGCGTCCTGGGTACGGAAGTTCCAGCGCTTAACGGTACCTGCGAAACCTTTACCTTTAGAGGTGCCAGTTACGTCAACTTTTTTAACGTCAGCAAACAGTTCAACGCTAATGCTCTGACCTACAGTGAACTCTTCGCCTTCAGCCAGGCGGAATTCCCACAGACCACGGCCAGCTTCTACGCCAGCTTTAGCGAAGTGGCCAGCTTCAGGCTTGGTCACACGGTTAGCTTTTTTAGCACCGGTGGTCACCTGAATAGCACGGTAGCCATCGTTAGCCAGGTCTTTAACCTGAGTAACGCGGTTTGCTTCAACTTCGATTACGGTTACTGGGATAGAAACGCCGTCTTCTGTGAAGATACGGGTCATACCCACTTTTTTACCGACTAAACCAATCATTGTTTCAACCTCTCAATCGCTCAATGACCTGATTAACCCAGGCTGATCTGCACGTCTACACCGGCAGCCAGATCCAGACGCATCAGAGCATCAACGGTTTTCTCGGTTGGCTCAACGATGTCAACCAGACGCAAGTGAGTACGGATTTCGTACTGATCGCGCGCGTCTTTGTTGACGTGCGGGGAGATCAGAACAGTGAAGCGCTCTTTGCGTGTCGGCAGCGGGATCGGACCACGGACCTGCGCACCAGTGCGCTTGGCAGTCTCGACGATTTCCGCGGTTGCTTGATCGATCAGACGATGATCAAACGCTTTCAGGCGGATACGGATTCTTTGGTTCTGCATGAGACCAGAGCTCCAATTATTTTATAAACGAAAATGATTACTCCTCAGACCCATTACGATTGATGGGAGAGTGTAACCGTTCTTACGTAGCTCCCCGATTGGGAGCATTGTTAGGTAGCCAAATTCGGCTAACTGAGGTTTAGATTGAACCTGCTGTCAACTACGACAAGCCCGCGCATTATACGCAAATCTGAGCCTGACGCAAGCATCGGGTAGAAATTAATCGCAACGCGCAGATTGCGAGCTGCATTCCACGAAATTTGTAAGGTTGTGAAGATAGCGTTTTTCACCGGAATCAGGTTAACAAATCAGCGCTCTCTCTGTTGCTGAGCATCCGGAGTTATTCGATGGTGATACTCCAATTACAGAGGATGTTTTATGGACACTACCCTTCCCTTTCTAATTTTGTACGCTTGTTTATCAGCCCTACTTTTTTTCTGGGATGCAAAGCATGGCTTGTTACCTGACAGATTTACGTGCCCGTTACTCTGGTCAGGTCTTTTGTTCTATCAAGTTTGTCATCCTGATGGTTTAGCCGATGCGTTATGGGGGGCAATTGTTGGTTACGGCACATTCGCTGTCATTTACTGGGGGTATCGCATACTGCGACATAAAGAAGGATTAGGCTATGGTGATGTGAAGTTTCTCGCCGCCCTTGGCGCCTAGCATTCATGGGCCTTCTTACCACGACTGGTTTTCCTTGCTGCCTCATTCGCTTGCGGAGCCGTAGTTATTGGTCTGCTCATGAGAGGAAAAGAATCATTAAAAAACCCGCTGCCTTTTGGGCCATTTCTGGCGGCTGCGGGTTTCGTTATAGGCTGGGATAGTTTGCTGATAGGCCGTTAATCTTTAACTTTAATTTGTGATTGCAGGTAATTTTGTAGGCCGATTTTACCGATGAGATCCAGTTCAGTTTCGAGCCAGTCGATATGACCTTCTTCATCAGCAAGGATCTCGATCATCATATCGCGGCTAACATAGTCATGAACGCTGTCGGCATATGCGATAGCCTCACGCAGATCCTTCGCGCCTTCCAGTTCTAATCGCAGGTCAGATTGCAGCATCTCCTCGACATCTTCACCAATCCCCAGTTTGCCTAAATCCTGTAAGTTGGGGATTCCTTCTAAAAACAAAATACGCTCGATATATTTATCAGCGTGTTTCATCTCATCGATGGATTCATGGTATTCGACGTCATTGAGACGCATCAGGCCCCAGTTTTTAAACATCCGGGCATGGAGAAAATACTGATTGATTGCGACAAGCTCATTTCCCAATAGTTTATTGAGATAATTTATGATTTTAACATCACCTTTCATTTTATAGTCCCTCCGCTTCCACTATTAGAGCGTAGATGGGGCTAGCAGGATGTCAAAAAATAAGCGTGGGCTTCAGGCAATCTCTTTAAATTCTGGCATCTGCATCAACTCGTCCTGCATCACTTCGCGCGCGGCGCGAATGCACTTACCGCATTGATTTCCCACAGGAATAAACTTACGCAATTGTTGGAAAGATTGCGGATGAAACTGACGGACTGCCTGGCGAATTTTTTTGTCACTTACACCATTACACAAACAAACGTACATGATTGCTCCCGTTCAAATTCTGCACAAAGTGTAAATGAGAATGGTTATGATTACAATAGCACAGTTTTATTTGCGCCATAGTTCAGCGAGCAAAATTACGACTAAATATTTCGAGCTCAAATTACGGGCAGCAAAAAGGGCGCCGAAGCGCCCTTTTCAATTCAAAACTAATTAACGTGTAATTAGCCCAGAACTTTAGCAACAACGCCCGCGCCAACGGTACGGCCGCCTTCACGGATTGCGAAACGCAGACCGTCGTCCATCGCGATCGGGTGGATCAGGGTAACAACCATTTTGATGTTGTCGCCCGGCATTACCATCTCTACGCCTTCCGGCAGTTCGATGGTACCAGTCACGTCAGTAGTACGGAAGTAGAACTGCGGACGGTAGCCTTTGAAGAACGGAGTATGACGGCCGCCTTCATCTTTGGACAGAATGTACACTTCAGATTCGAACTTGGTGTGCGGCTTGATGGTGCCCGGCTTAGCCAGTACCTGACCACGTTCGATTTCTTCACGTTTGATACCACGCAGCAGAACACCTACGTTCTCACCAGCACGGCCTTCGTCCAGCAGTTTGCGGAACATTTCAACGCCAGTACAGGTAGACTTCTGAGTCTCTTTGATACCAACGATTTCAACTTCTTCACCAACTTTGATGATACCGCGTTCTACACGACCGGTAACAACGGTACCACGACCGGAGATGGAGAATACGTCTTCGATCGGCAGCAGGAACGGCTTGTCAATCGCACGCTCTGGTTCCGGAATATAAGAATCCAGGAAGCCAGCCAGTTCCAGGATTTTCGCTTCCCACTCTGCGTCGCCTTCCAGCGCTTTCAGAGCAGAACCACGAACGATCGGAGTGTCGTCGCCCGGGAAGTCGTACTGAGACAGAAGTTCACGAACTTCCATTTCAACCAGTTCCAGCAGCTCTTCGTCATCAACCATGTCGCATTTGTTCAGGAACACGATGATGTACGGAACGCCTACCTGACGACCCAGCAGGATGTGCTCACGAGTCTGCGGCATCGGGCCGTCAGTCGCAGCAACTACCAGGATCGCGCCGTCCATCTGAGCAGCACCGGTGATCATGTTTTTAACATAGTCGGCGTGCCCCGGGCAGTCTACGTGTGCGTAGTGACGGGTCGGGGTGTCATATTCAACGTGAGAAGTGTTGATGGTGATACCACGAGCTTTTTCTTCCGGCGCGTTATCGATCTGGTCGAATGCACGAGCAGCACCGCCGTAGGTTTTAGCCAGTACGGTGGTGATTGCAGCGGTCAGAGTAGTTTTACCGTGGTCAACGTGGCCGATAGTACCAACGTTAACGTGCGGTTTTGTACGTTCAAATTTTTCTTTAGACACGGCTATATTCCTTACTATAGTGCTCTCCCCTTCAGGAGAGAGCACGGGACTTTGGTATTAACCCTTAGGCTTATTTACCACGGGCTTCAATTACGGCCTGAGCAACGTTACTCGGCGCTTCATCATACTTCAGGAATTCCATAGTGTATGATGCACGACCTTTGGTCAGAGAACGCAGCTGAGTTGCGTATCCGAACATTTCAGACAGCGGTACTTCAGCGTGGATCTTAACGCCAGTAACTTCAGATTCCTGACCTTTGAGCATACCACGACGACGGCTCAAGTCACCGATAACGTCACCGGTGTTCTCTTCCGGAGTTTCTACTTCAACCTTCATGATCGGCTCAAGCAGAACTGGTTTCGCTTTCTTAAAGCCTTCTTTAAAGGCGATAGAAGCAGCCAGTTTAAACGCCAGTTCAGAGGAGTCAACGTCATGGTAAGAACCGAAGTGCAGACGAATACCCATGTCTACTACCGGGTAGCCTGCCAGCGGACCTGCTTTCAGCTGTTCCTGGATACCTTTATCAACGGCCGGGATGTATTCGCCAGGGATTACACCACCTTTAATGTCGTTGATGAACTCGTAGCCTTTCGGGTTTGAACCCGGCTCCAGCGGGTACATGTCGATAACAACATGACCATACTGACCACGACCACCAGACTGTTTCGCGTGTTTACCTTCAACATCGGTAACTTTCTGGCGGATAGTTTCACGGTAAGCAACCTGCGGTTTACCTACGTTCGCTTCAACGTTGAATTCACGCTTCATACGGTCAACGATGATGTCGAGGTGCAGTTCGCCCATACCCGCGATGATGGTCTGGTTAGATTCTTCGTCAGTCCATACACGGAAAGACGGGTCTTCTTTAGCCAGACGGCCCAGAGCCAGACCCATTTTTTCCTGGTCAGCTTTGGTTTTCGGTTCAACTGCGATGGAGATTACCGGCTCAGGGAATTCCATACGTTCCAGAATGATCGGCGCATCCGGGTCACACAGGGTGTCACCAGTGGTTACGTCTTTCAGGCCGATAGCAGCAGCGATGTCGCCCGCGCGAACTTCTTTGATCTCTTCACGTTTGTTAGCGTGCATCTGAACGATACGACCGAAACGCTCACGTGCAGCTTTCACGGAGTTCAGTACGGTATCACCAGAGTTAACCACACCGGAGTAAACACGGAAGAAGGTCAGGTTACCAACAAACGGGTCGGTAGCGATTTTGAACGCCAGTGCAGAGAACGGCTCGTCATCACTTGCGTGACGTTCAGCCGGAGTGTCTTTACCGTCGTCCAGGATACCGTTGATCGCAGGTACGTCAACCGGGGATGGCAGGTAATCAATTACCGCATCCAGCATCGCCTGAACACCTTTGTTCTTGAACGCAGAACCACAGGTTACCAGGATGATTTCGTTGTTCAGAACGCGCTGACGCAGAGCACCTTTGATTTCTGCTTCAGTCAGTTCTTCACCACCCAGGTATTTTTCCATCAGCTCTTCAGAAGCTTCAGCTGCGGATTCGATCAGGTTCTGGTGCCATTCGTTAGCCAGTTCAACCATGTCTGCCGGGATATCTTCGTATTCGAAGGTTACGCCCTGGTCAGCGTCATTCCAGTTGATAGCTTTCATTTTCACCAGGTCAACAACACCGGTGAAATGTTCTTCAGCACCAATCGCCAGCTGCAGCGGAACCGGGTTCGCGCCCAGACGGGTTTTGATCTGGTTAACAACTTTCAGGAAGTTCGCACCCACGCGGTCCATTTTGTTAACGAACGCAATGCGCGGAACTTTATATTTGTTTGCCTGACGCCATACGGTTTCAGACTGCGGCTGAACACCACCAACTGCGCAGTAAACCATTACCGCACCATCGAGAACACGCATGGAACGTTCTACTTCGATTGTGAAGTCAACGTGCCCCGGGGTGTCGATGATGTTGATGCGATGCGGCTCATACTGCTTAGCCATACCAGACCAGAATGCAGTAGTCGCAGCGGAAGTGATGGTAATACCACGTTCCTGCTCCTGCTCCATCCAGTCCATGGTTGCAGCGCCGTCATGAACTTCACCGATTTTATGGTTTACACCGGTGTAGAACAGAATACGTTCGGTAGTAGTGGTTTTACCGGCGTCGATGTGCGCACTGATACCGATGTTACGGTAGCGTGCGATGGGTGTTGTACGAGCCATTTGTTTCCTCGTTTATCTTTTAGGCGTTCAATTTAAGTAGCCCAAAGCGGGCTGCTTACTGGAAGCGCCCGCCTGGTGACTAAAACTCCGAAGGGATTACCAACGGTAGTGTGCGAACGCCTTGTTGGCTTCGGCCATACGGTGAACGTCTTCACGTTTCTTAACTGCAGTACCTTTGTTTTCTGCAGCATCAGAAAGTTCGTTCGCCAGGCGCAGAGCCATGGATTTATCACCGCGTTTACGAGCAGCTTCAACGATCCAACGCATTGCCAGAGCATTACGACGAACCGGACGGACTTCAACTGGTACCTGATAAGTAGAACCACCAACGCGGCGAGACTTAACTTCTACAGTCGGGCGCACGTTTTCGAGAGCTACTTCGAATGCTTCCAGTTCAGATTTACCAGAGCGCTGAGCCAGGGTCTCCAGCGCGCTGTATACGATAGATTCAGCAGTAGATTTTTTACCATCTACCATCAGGATATTTACAAATTTAGCCAGCAGTTCTGATCCGAACTTCGGATCCGGCAGAATTTTACGCTGACCAATGACGCGACGACGTGGCATGGAAATACTCCGTTGTTAATTCAGGATTGTCCAAAACTCTACGAGTTTAGTTTGACATTTAAGTTAAAACGTTTGGCCTTACTTAACGGAGAACCATTAAGCCTTAGGACGCTTCACGCCATACTTGGAACGAGCCTGCTTACGGTCTTTAACGCCGGAGCAGTCAAGAGCACCACGTACGGTGTGGTAACGAACACCCGGGAGGTCTTTAACACGACCGCCACGGATCAGGATCACGGAGTGCTCCTGCAGGTTGTGACCTTCACCACCGATGTAGGAAGTCACTTCGAAACCGTTAGTCAGACGAACACGGCATACTTTACGCAGCGCGGAGTTCGGTTTTTTAGGAGTGGTAGTATATACACGAGTACATACGCCACGTTTTTGCGGGCATGCTTCCAGCGCAGGCACGTTGCTTTTCGCAACTTTGCGAGCACGTGGTTTGCGTACCAGCTGGTTAACTGTTGCCATTAAATAGCTCCTGGTTTTAGCTTTTGCTTCGTAAACACGTAATAAAACGTCCTCACACAATATGAGGACGCCGAATTTTAGGGCGATGCCGAAAAGGTGTCAAGAAATATACAACGATCCCGCCATCACCAGGCCATCTGGCTGGAGTGCTTAACCGTAAGTCTGACGAAATCAGTATAGTCAATGGGAATGATGTCGTTCAAAATTTGACCAGTCAAACCGCGGGCAATAAGGTCTTCGTTCAGGGCATAGACCTTAATGGGGGCATTACGCAGACTTTCAAGGTAGCGGTTACCGTCAACTGCGGCAGTTACGCCATCTTGCAATAATAGCAGTTCGTCTCCTTCACTGAGCAGACGCAGCAGCGCAGCAAAATCCGTCAGCCAGGGTGAACGATGTAACGTGTGCAGCATAAACGCCTCAAAACCTCAAAATAACATCGTAGTTGGCGAGTTCGCGGCGTAAGGCATCTGCTTCGAGCGGCGTGGCTTCGACAACAAAGGGTGTCTGCGGATCTAACCCGCGTTCGCGCAGTGAAGCCGCACAAACCCAGCACTGTTCAATGTCGTACAGACTCAACAATTTAAAAGTGGCAATGTAATCACGCGCCAGCACTGCATCGGGCTTTTGTCCTGACAGCAGCTGAAAAACGCCATCAGCAATAAAGAAGACGGCCAGATCGTCAGTTAATGCGGAAGTTGCCAGTAAAGCATCTAAACCTTCCCGACCAGCAGCTGTACCATGAGGTGCAGTAGAAAAAACAAACGCAATTCGTTTCATCAGAACTGTACCACCCTGTCACAGGTCAGCGAGGCTTCCGCCAGCGCGCCAAGTCCGCTTAAGGTAAATCCCGGCTGAAGGTTTGACGAAGCCAGCCCCAGCCTTCCTGCTTCAGTTTCATCGACGATACCGCGGCGTAACGCTGCCGCTACGCAGATATTCAGCGCCACACCATGTTGCGCATTCAACTGTTGCCAGCCGCGCACAAGGTCAAATTCGTCGCTTGCCGGTGAGGTCAGTTGGTTAGCGTTATAGACCCCTTCCCGATAGAAAAAGACGCTGCTTAACTTATGGCCTTCTGCTATCAGCGCCTGCGCAAACTGAAAAGCACTACTCGCCTGTTGCGTACCGTATGCTGGCCCGGTCACCACGATGGCAAAACGCATTACTTATCTTGCCCCTGAAAATCACCGCTCTTGAACTGGCGGATGTAGAGATAGACAGTGTGTTTGGAGATGTTCAGGCGGTCAGCAACCTGGTTGATCGCATCTTTAATATCGAAGATCCCTTTCTCGTAGAGATTCAGCACGATCTGACGATTTTTGGCGTTATTAGAAACATTGCGATCGGCATTCACTTCTTCGATGGTGAACTCCAGCGTTTGGGTAACCAGATCTTCAACAGAAGAGGCAAAGTTGACGCTTGAACCGACATCCGGGGTTTCTGGCGGCACAAAAGTGCTCATAATCTGCGAGAAGGGAACATCAAGATTCATATTGATGCACAGCAGACCAATTACACGCTGTTCGCGGTTACGAATCGCGATAGTCAGGGACTTCATTAATACGCCGCTTTTGGCGCGAGTAAAGTAGCATTTAGAAACGCTGCTATCCGCTCCCGTCATATCGTGCAGCATACGTAGCGCCAGGTCAGTAATTGGCGAACCAATCTTCCGGCCTGTATGTTCACCGTTAGCAATGCGAATGGCTGAACATTTTAGATCCTGCAAAGAGTGCAAAACGATTTCACAGTGGGAGCCAATAAGCATCGCTAACCCGTCCACCACCGCTTCGTAGGATTTCAGAATATCAAAATCGGTCTGGTCGAAAGGACGTTGATCCAGTAAATCCAACTCACTGGTTTCGTTGGTTAAAAGCGACCTGGACATGAAAAAAAACACTCCTTTTCAGGAGCCTGTCGTTAACTTTTCAGGGCAGGCTCATTAATGATGCGGGTAACTAAATTAATACAGCGGAGGTTCCGCTTTCCAGCACTAATTATATCCGGCCTGTAATAAAAAAACCGCCGCCTGGTCAGGCGGCGGTTCTTAATGCTTATTTTTTAGCAGAATCTGCGGCTTTCGCATCAGCTTCCGGCTTTGCATCAGCCTTCGGCGCTGGTTTCACATCCAGCAGCTCTACGTCAAACACTAGGGTAGAATTCGGTGGGATCCCCGGAACACCCGCTTTGCCGTAAGCCAGTTCTGGTGGAATAACCAGTTTGATCTTACCGCCTTTCTTGATGTTCTTCAGACCTTCTGTCCAACCCGGGATAACACCGTCCAGACGGAAAGAAAGCGGTTCACCACGGGTGTAAGAGTTGTCGAACTCTTTACCGTCGATCAGCGTACCTTTGTAGTTCACTACAACAGTATCGCTGTCTTTCGGTGCTTCGCCTTTACCGGCTTCTACTACCTGATAAACCAGACCAGTTGAAGAGGTTTTCACACCTTTCTCTTTGGCAAATTTCTCGCGGTACTCTTTACCTTTTGCTTCGTTATCAGCCGCGTCTTTTTCCATCTTCGCCTGAGCAGAAGACTTCACGCGAGCTTCGAATGCTTGCAGAGTCTGTTCGATCTCTTGGTCGGAGAGTTTGCTCTTATCAGCAAATGCATCCTGAACACCAGCGATCAGCTGATCTTTATCCAGTTTGATGCCCAGTTTTTCTTGTTCTTTAAGAGAGTTTTCCATGTAACGACCCAGCGAAGCACCCAGTGCATAAGCTGATTTCTGATCGTCATTTTTGAACGATGCTTTGCTGTCTGCAGTTGTAGCAGGTTTTGCAGCTTCAGCAGCAAAAGTGATTGGTGCATGCAGGGCAACGGCCATTGTGGTCGCCAGTAGCGTTACTTTAAACAGTGATTTCATCCATATCTCCAGGATCGGGGCATCTCACCCCAGGGTTAACTATTATCAGAAGGGTACTATAAAGCGTTGTCGAACAAATCTACATACAGACACGCCCTATTATCATCTATTTTCAGACTCTTTTTGTTTAAATTAGTTTCGATGACCGCGAAATGAGTGCTGTCTCGGGCAGCAAAGTTAAGTAGAATCCGCGGCGACCATTCGACAAAAGAGGTGAATCATGCAGGATTTATCATTGGAAGCACGCCTGGCAGAGCTGGAGAGCCGACTGGCTTTTCAGGAAATCACCATTGAAGAACTGAACGTCACGGTGGCCGCTCATGAAATGGAGATGGCGAAACTGCGCGATCATCTGCGTCTGCTGACCGAGAAGTTAAAAGCCAGCCAGCCGTCGAACATCGCGTCGCAGGCTGAAGAAACGCCACCGCCACATTATTGAGGCGTAAAAAAAGCGGGGATTCCCCGCTTTTTTGTCACCTTTTCGGTATTAGTGGCAACCACAACCGCCGTTGCCTTTACCGCCACAGCAGCCTTCGCCACCGTGTTCATGACCGTGATCGTGGCCATGACCGCCGCAGCAACCGTCGTGGTCGTGATCGTGGTGATGATCGTGCGCGCCGTGAACGTGGCCATGAGCCAGTTCTTCTTCGGTCGCTTCGCGAATCGCCACAACTTCAACGTTGAATTTCAGGTTCTGACCGGCCAGCATGTGGTTACCATCAACCACTACGTGATCGTCTTCAACCGCAGTGATTTCAACCGGTACCGGACCCTGGTCAGTTTCAGCCAGGAAACGCATACCTACCTGCAGTTCATCAACGCCCATAAATACGTCTTTAGGAACACGTTGCACTAGGTTTTCGTCGTACTGACCGTAAGCGTCGTTCGCGCCAACAGCGACATCAAATTTGTCGCCAACTTCATGACCTTCCAGCGCCGTTTCCAGGCCAGAGATCAGGGAACCGTGACCATGCAGGTAGTCCAGCGGCGCACTCACCGGAGACTCATCAACCAACACACCGTCTTCTGTACGTACCTGATAGGCCAGGCTGACCACCAGGTCTTTTGCTACTTTCATGATATCTCCTGAGCATGGGAAGAATAGTGGCGCAGATTGTAGCGGAATTCTGCAGCCGTGTACTCACTAGCTTAAAAAAACTCGGCGCATATCGCTAGTCCGGATGAAAAATCCCGATCACTTGCTCATCTTTGTGAACGTGATCGCGGGCTTCTTTGTCTGCTTCTCGCATCTGATGTCCGCACTTAACACATTCAACAATATCAATATTATTTTCGCGCCACATCGCCATTGAATCCTGCGCCTGACAGGCCGGGCATTTTGCGCCCGCTATAAAACGTTTTCGGATTGCCATCCTTACCCTCTACTCAAATTCATCCCAGCCGTCCAGCTGGCGTCGTTCTTGTTGCATTTCACGCTGGAAAATCTCTTCCAGTTCGCGTCGGGCTTCCCTGGCGCGAGAAATTTGTACGGTATCAGCATGCATCGGGATTAACTCCCGCAGCATTCGCATATCCAGGCGGCGAAAATGCAGTTGCGCCCGCTGTGCCTGATGCGGATGCATGCCAAGCGTGACCAGCGTCTTGCGCCCCAGCTCTAACGCACTGGAGAATGTTTCACGGGAAAACTGCGTCACCCCTGCCTGTAATAACTCATGCGCTTCCACACGTCCGCGCGCTCGCGCAAGAATATGCAAATGCGGAAAGTGCTGCTGGCATATTTCCACCAGCTTCATGGTGTCTTCCGGCTCGTTACAGGTAATGACGATAGACTCAGCGGCCTCTGCACCCGCAGAACGTAAAAGATCGACCTGCGTGGCGTCGCCGTAATAAACTTTGTAGCCATATTTACGCATCAGGTTAACGGCGCTGATATCCCGCTCCAGCACGGTAATGCGCATTTTATTTGCCATCAGCAAACGACCAATCACCTGACCAAAACGCCCGAAGCCCACGACAATGACCTGGGGTTTATCATCGTTGACCCACGGTTTTTCGTCTTCTTCTTCCGGTCCGTTAAACTGGCGGGATAGCCATTTATCCACCAGCTTCATCAGCAACGGCGCCATCTGGTCGCCCTGGAATAAACGTTGTGAAGAAGCGGTAGAAAAGAGGACAAAGGCAAACTCACCGCCCTGACTCAACACGCCAGCAAACTGCATCCGCTCTGAGCTACGCACGCCATACAATCGCGCCAGCAGATACAGCACGAGAATTTTCACCGCCACCAGCACAACCACGCTTATCACTACCCACAACAGATGGGTATAAAGCACCCCGAGGTTGAGCGACATGCCGACAGAGATAAAGAACAAACCGAGCAGCAAGCCTTTGAAGGGATCGATAGCCGTTTCCAGTTCATGGCGATATTCACTTTCCGCCAGCAGCACGCCCGCAATAAATGTACCGAGCGCCATCGACAGCCCCAGCGCATCCATAAACAATGCGGAACCCAACACCAGCAGCAGCGTCGCGGCGGTGAACACTTCCCGCACGCCAGAAGCTGCAATAAAGCGGAATACCGGACGCAGTAAATAGCGCCCACCAATCAGCATGCCGACAAACTCCAGCACCTTCATGCCGATCTTCATCCAGTCGAAATGTTCGTCTGCCGACCCCGCCAACAACGGCACTAACGCCAGTGCTGGGATCACTGCCAGATCCTGAAACAGCAGAACCGAAAACCCGAGCTGGCCGGATTCGCTGCGATTCATCCCTTTCTCACGCATCAATTGCAACGCCATTGCAGTTGAAGACATCGCAAAGCCAATGCCACCGACCACCGCCGCCTGCCAGGCGAAATCCGTCAGCATCAATAATCCCGCCAGCAACGCCGCGCTTAACAGCACCTGTGCCGCGCCTACGCCAAAAATCGAACGCCGCAGTTGCCAAAGTTTGGAGGGATTCAACTCAAGGCCGATGATAAACATCAGGAATACCACGCCGAGTTCCGAAAAGTGGAGGATCTCATCGACGTCGCTAATAAACCCCAGCCCCCACGGGCCAATTGCAATCCCCGCCAGCAAATATCCCAACACAGCGCCAATCCCCAGCCGCGAAGAGAAACAGCACTCCTGCGAGTAAAAAATCGGAACCTTCCATCAGCGGCCTCCTGGAGACAGCGGATTTGCCAACCAGTCACCGTAGGCTCTGGCGTGGCTCGCCAGCTCCTTTGCGCTTTGCCGTCTCGCCCAGTAAATAATGATGGGACTTAACCAATGCATCCGGCACATGCCCGCCGCCAGTTCAAAGGGGCGCAGCACATCGCTCATCGGGTAGCGATTCAGCGCGTCATAACGGTAAGCACTTTCCGGCTCGCCGGTGGTAATCACGTTACGCCAGTACTTTCCCGCCAGTTGGTTTCCTCCCGGCCCGCTGGCAAAACCACGACTTAATACCCGGTCCAGCCACTCTTTCAGTAGCGCCGGGCAGCTATAGGTATAAAGAGGATGCTGAAAGACAATCACCTCGTGCTCGCGCAGTAATGCCTGCTCACGGGGGATATCAATAAAAAAATCGGGATAGTGCGCGTAAAGGTCGTGCACGGTAACATTGCTGAGCTGCGTGGCCGGTTTAAGCAGTACCCGGTTTGCCACCGAGTCCTGAGATTCCGGATGGGCATACAGCAGCAAAACTTTCGCTGGCTGAGACATCATCCCCCTCCCGGTATGGTTTTTGTGTATAGTCGCTGTTTTGGGCTACCATTGCGCCCGGTGCGGCAGCTCGCCCATACATTACATTATCATAATGATAAGTTAACATAGTCTGAACATACGGCGCCTTATGATTGTTTTCTCCTCGTTACAAATTCGTCGCGGCGTGCGCGTCCTGCTGGATAATGCCACCGCCACCATCAACCCCGGGCAGAAAGTCGGCCTGGTGGGTAAAAACGGCTGTGGTAAATCTACCCTGCTGGCATTGCTGAAAAATGAAATCAGCGCCGACGGCGGCAGCTACACCTTTCCGGGAAGCTGGCAACTGGCGTGGGTGAATCAGGAAACGCCAGCGTTACCGCAAGCGGCGCTGGAATATGTCATTGACGGCGACCGTGAATATCGTCAACTGGAAGCGCAGCTGCACGACGCCAACGAACGTAACGACGGGCACGCCATTGCGACCATTCATAGCAAGCTGGATGCTATTGACGCATGGAGTATTCGCTCCCGTGCCGCCAGCCTGCTGCACGGCCTCGGTTTCAGCAATGAACAACTGGAGCGCCCGGTAAGTGATTTCTCCGGTGGCTGGCGTATGCGTCTTAACCTTGCCCAGGCGCTGATTTGCCGTTCAGACTTGCTGCTGCTCGACGAACCGACTAACCACCTCGATCTCGATGCCGTTATCTGGCTGGAAAAATGGTTGAAGAGCTATCAGGGCACGCTGATCCTGATCTCTCACGACCGCGACTTCCTCGATCCGATCGTTGATAAAATTATTCATATCGAACAACAAAGCATGTTCGAGTACACCGGCAACTACAGTTCGTTTGAAGTACAGCGCGCCACCCGTCTGGCGCAGCAACAAGCGATGTACGAAAGCCAGCAGGAACGCGTGGCACATCTGCAAAGTTATATCGATCGTTTCCGTGCCAAAGCCACCAAAGCGAAGCAGGCCCAGAGCCGCATTAAGATGCTGGAACGTATGGAGCTGATTGCCCCCGCACACGTCGACAACCCGTTCCGCTTTAGCTTCCGCGCGCCGGAAAGCCTGCCAAATCCGTTACTGAAGATGGAAAAGGTCAGCGCAGGCTATGGCGATCGCATTATTCTCGACTCGATTAAATTGAATCTGGTCCCCGGCTCGCGCATTGGTCTGTTAGGCCGCAACGGCGCAGGTAAATCGACATTAATCAAACTGTTAGCCGGTGAACTTGCGCCAGTCAGCGGTGAAATTGGTCTGGCGAAAGGGATCAAGCTCGGCTACTTCGCCCAGCATCAACTTGAATACCTGCGCGCCGACGAATCACCTATTCAACATCTGGCACGTTTAGCGCCGCAGGAGCTGGAACAAAAACTGCGTGACTACCTCGGCGGCTTTGGTTTCCTGGGCGATAAAGTAACCGAAGAAACGCGCCGCTTCTCCGGTGGGGAAAAAGCCCGCCTGGTGCTGGCATTAATTGTCTGGCAGCGTCCGAATCTGCTGCTGCTCGACGAACCGACTAACCACCTTGACCTCGACATGCGTCAGGCACTCACCGAAGCATTAATCGAGTTTGAAGGCGCGCTGGTTGTCGTTTCGCACGACCGTCATTTGCTGCGTTCCACCACTGACGATCTCTACCTGGTTCACGATCGTAAAGTCGAACCGTTCGACGGCGATCTGGAAGATTATCAACAGTGGTTGAGCGACGTACAAAAGCAGGAAAACCAGACCGACGAAGCGCCAAAAGAGAACGCGAACAGCGCCCAGGCACGTAAAGATCAGAAGCGTCGGGAAGCGGAGCTGCGTGCGCAAACCCAGCCGCTGCGTAAAGAGATTGCCCGTCTGGAAAAAGAGATGGAGAAGCTGAACGCGCAACTGGCGCAGGCGGAAGAGAAACTCGGCGACAGCGAACTGTATGACCAGAGCCGTAAAGCGGAGTTGACCGCCTGCCTGCAACAGCAAGCCAGCGCCAAATCCGGCCTGGAAGAGTGCGAAATGGCGTGGCTGGAAGCCCAGGAGCAGCTTGAGCAGATGCTGCTGGAAGGCCAAAGCAACTGATGGCGCAGATAACGACGACCGATGCCAATGAATTTAGCAGCAGTGCTGAATTCACCCCTATGCGCGGCTTTAGCAATTGTCATCTACAAACTATGCTGCCGCGTTTGTTTCGTCGTCAGGTGAAATTCACCCCGTACTGGCAGCGGCTGGAGTTGCCCGACGGCGATTTTGTCGATCTCGCGTGGAGTGAAGACCCCGCACAGGCGAAACATAAACCGCGTTTAGTGGTGTTTCACGGGCTGGAAGGCAGTCTCAATAGCCCTTACGCCCACGGTCTGGTTGAGGCGGCGCAAAAGCGCGGCTGGCTGGGCGTGGTGATGCATTTTCGCGGATGCAGCGGTGAACCAAACCGTATGCACCGCATTTACCATTCGGGCGAAACCGAAGACGCCAGTTGGTTTTTACGCTGGCTGCAACGCGAATTTGGTCATGCGCCAACGGCTGCCGTCGGCTATTCGCTCGGCGGTAATATGCTGGCCTGTTTGCTGGCAAAGGAAGGCAATGATCTCCCGGTTGATGCGGCGGTGATTGTCTCTGCGCCGTTTATGCTGGAAGCCTGTAGCTATCATATGGAAAAGGGCTTTTCCCGCGTTTATCAGCGTTACTTGCTGAACCTGTTAAAAGCCAATGCCGCGCGCAAGCTGGCAGCCTACCCCGGAACGCTGCCGATTAATCTCGCGCAGTTAAAATCGGTACGTCGCATCCGTGAATTTGACGATCTAATCACCGCCAGAATTCACGGCTACGCCGACGCTATCGACTATTATCGTCAGTGTAGCGCCATGCCAATGCTGAACCGGATCGCCAAACCGACGCTGATTATTCACGCCAAAGACGATCCGTTTATGGATCATCAGGTGATCCCAAAACCGGAAAGTCTCCCCTCGCAGGTGGAGTATCAACTGACTGAACATGGCGGTCATGTTGGCTTTATTGGCGGTACATTACTTCATCCGCAAATGTGGCTGGAGTCACGCATTCCTGACTGGTTAACAACGTATCTGGAGGCGAAATCATGTTGATTCCGTGGCAAGACCTCTCCCCCGAAACGCTGGAAAATTTAATTGAAAGCTTTGTGTTACGTGAAGGCACCGATTATGGTGAACATGAGCGTACACTTGAACAGAAAGTCGCCGACGTCAAACGCCAGCTACAGTGCGGAGAAGCGGTGCTGGTATGGTCGGAGCTGCACGAAACGGTCAATATTATGCCGCGCAGTCAGTTTCGCGAATAACCTGCAACCGTCGGCGGACGAGATAATAGTGATAGCTAAGTCATGGAGTTACTATGTCTGCCAAACATCCGGTCATTGCGGTAACAGGATCCAGCGGCGCGGGGACCACCACCACCAGCCTCGCGTTTCGTAAAATATTCGCGCAGTTAAATCTGCATGCAGCTGAGGTGGAAGGCGACAGTTTTCACCGTTACACCCGCCCGGAAATGGACATGGCGATCCGCAAAGCGCGCGACGCCGGGCGGCATATCAGCTACTTCGGCCCCGAAGCGAACGACTTCGGCCTGCTGGAACAAACCTTCATTGAATACGGTCAGAGCGGCAAAGGGAAATCTCGCAAATATCTGCATACCTACGACGAAGCCGTACCCTGGAATCAGGTACCGGGAACATTCACCCCCTGGCAACCTTTACCAGAACCCACTGATGTACTGTTTTATGAAGGTTTACACGGCGGCGTAGTCACGCCACAGCATAACGTTGCGCAGCATGTGGACTTACTGGTCGGCGTAGTGCCTATCGTTAACCTTGAGTGGATTCAAAAACTGATCCGCGACACCAGCGAGCGCGGGCACTCACGAGAAGCAGTGATGGACTCGGTAGTGCGTTCAATGGAAGACTATATCAACTACATCACACCGCAGTTTTCCCGCACCCATCTTAACTTCCAGCGCGTTCCCACCGTCGACACTTCAAACCCGTTCGCGGCAAAAGGTATCCCGTCGCTGGATGAAAGCTTTGTGGTGATCCATTTTCGTAATCTGGAAGGGATCGATTTCCCTTGGCTGCTGGCGATGTTGCAAGGCTCATTCATTTCCCACATCAATACGTTAGTGGTACCTGGCGGCAAAATGGGGCTGGCAATGGAATTAATTATGCTGCCGCTGGTGCAACGATTGATGGAAGGAAAGAAAATCGAGTAACTTTGCTATTATGCCGGATAAAATACTATCCGGCTTCACAACGGGATAGTTAAGTCACGCGGCAACCACTTCATACGAGTGAGTAATATTCACCGCTTTTTCCAGCATCAACGCCACTGAACAATATTTCTCGGCAGAGAGATCAACCGCACGCGCAACCGCTGCGTCTTTCAGGTCGCGACCGGTGACGATAAAATGCAGATTAATGTGCGTAAACAGGCGTGGTGCCTCTTCGCGGCGTTCAGAGGTCAATTTTACTTCACAATCGACCACATCCTGACGCCCTTTTTGCAGGATCGAAACCACATCGATGGCACTGCAACCACCCGCCGCCATCAACACCATTTCCATCGGACTTGGTGCTTTATCGCCTGAGTTGCCGTCCATTAAAATCTGGTGACCAGAGGCGGATTCGCCCAGAAAAGTTAACCCTTCGACCCACTTCACTCGCGCTTGCATTTTTGCTACTCCACTGCGTCAATTTTCCTGACAGAGTACGCGTACTAACCAAATCGCGCAACGGAAGGCGACCTGGGTCATGCTGAAGCGAGACACCAGGAGACACAAAGCGAAAGCTATGCTAAAACAGTCAGGATGCTACAGTAATACATTGATGTACTGCATGTATGCAAAGGACGTCACATTACCGTGCAGTACAGTTGATAGCCCCTTCCCAGGTAGCGGGAAGCATATTTCGGCAATCCAGAGACAGCGGCGTTATCTGGCTCTGGAGAAAGCTTATAACAGAGGATAACCGCGCATGGTGCTTGGCAAACCGCAAACAGACCCGACTCTCGAATGGTTCTTGTCTCATTGCCACATTCATAAGTACCCATCCAAGAGCACGCTTATTCACCAGGGTGAAAAAGCGGAAACGCTGTACTACATCGTTAAAGGCTCTGTGGCAGTGCTGATCAAAGACGAAGAGGGTAAAGAAATGATCCTCTCCTATCTGAATCAGGGTGATTTTATTGGCGAACTGGGCCTGTTTGAAGAGGGCCAGGAACGTAGCGCATGGGTACGTGCGAAAACCGCCTGTGAAGTGGCTGAAATTTCGTACAAAAAATTTCGCCAATTGATTCAGGTAAACCCGGACATTCTGATGCGTCTGTCTGCACAGATGGCGCGTCGTCTGCAAGTCACTTCAGAGAAAGTGGGCAACCTGGCGTTCCTCGACGTGACGGGCCGCATTGCACAGACTCTGCTGAACCTGGCAAAACAACCAGATGCTATGACTCACCCGGACGGTATGCAAATCAAAATTACCCGTCAGGAAATCGGTCAGATTGTCGGCTGTTCTCGTGAAACCGTGGGACGCATTCTGAAGATGCTGGAAGATCAGAACCTGATCTCCGCACACGGTAAAACCATCGTCGTTTACGGCACTCGTTAATCCCGTCGGAGTGGCGCGTTACCTGGTAGCGCGCCATTTTGTTTCCCCCGATGTGGCGCAGACTGATTTATCACCCCGATATCAACTATGCACTTCGACAAACGCTGGTGCTATGTTTGCCCGTGGCCGTTGGGTTAATGCTTGGCGAATTACGATTCGGTCTGCTCTTCTCCCTCGTTCCTGCCTGTTGCAATATTGCGGGCCTTGATACGCCTCATAAACGTTTTTTCAAACACTTAATCATTGGTGCGTCGCTGTTTGCCACCTGTAGCTTACTGACACAGCTGCTACTGGTAAAAGATGTTCCCCTGCCCTTTTTGCTGACCGGATTAACGCTGGTACTTGGCGTCACTGCTGAGCTGGGGCCATTACACGCAAAATTGCTTCCTGCATCGCTGCTCGCCGCCATTTTTACCCTCAGTCTGGCGGGATACATGCCGGTCTGGGAACCATTGCTCATCTATGCGTTGGGCACTCTCTGGTACGGATTGTTTAACTGGTTTTGGTTCTGGATCTGGCGCGAACAACCGCTGCGCGAGTCACTAAGTCTGCTGTACCGTGAACTGGCAGATTATTGTGAAGCCAAATACAGCCTGCTTACCCAGCACACCGATCCTGAAAAAGCGCTGCCACCGCTGCTGGTGCGCCAGCAAAAAGCGGTCGATTTAATTACTCAGTGCTATCAGCAAATGCATATGCTTTCCGCGCAAAACAATACCGATTACAAGCGGATGCTGCGTATTTTCCAGGAGGCGCTGGATTTGCAGGAACATATTTCGGTCAGTTTGCATCAGCCGGAAGAGGTGCAAAAACTGGTCGAGCGTAGCCATGCGGAAGAAGTTATCCGCTGGAATGCGCAAACCGTCGCCGCTCGCCTGCGCGTGCTGGCTGATGACATTCTTTACCATCGCCTGCCAACGCGTTTTACGATGGAAAAGCAAATTGGCGCACTGGAAAAAATCGCCCGCCAGCATCCGGATAATCCGGTTGGGCAATTCTGCTACTGGCATTTCAGCCGCATCGCCCGCGTGCTGCGCACCCAAAAACCGCTCTATGCCCGTGACTTACTGGCCGATAAACAGCGGCGAATGCCGTTGCTTCCGGCACTGAAAAGTTATCTGTCACTAAAGTCTCCGGCGCTACGCAATGCCGGACGACTCAGTGTGATGTTAAGCGTTGCCAGCCTGATGGGCACCGTGCTGCATCTGCCGAAGTCGTACTGGATCCTGATGACGGTATTGCTGGTGACACAAAATGGCTATGGCGCAACCCGTCTGAGGATTGTGAATCGCTCCGTGGGAACCGTGGTCGGGTTAATCATTGCGGGCGTAGCGCTGCACTTTAAAATTCCCGAAAGTTACACCCTGACGTTGATGCTGATTACCACCCTCGCCAGCTACCTGATATTGCGCAAAAACTACGGCTGGGCAACGGTCGGTTTTACTATTACCGCAGTGTATACCCTGCAACTGTTGTGGCTGAACGGTGAGCAGTACATCCTTCCACGTCTTATCGATACCATTATTGGTTGTTTGATTGCTTTCGGTGGTACCGTCTGGCTGTGGCCGCAGTGGCAGAGCGGGTTATTGCGTAAAAACGCCCATGATGCTTTAGAAGCCTATCAGGAAGCGATTCGCTTGATTCTGAGCGAGGACCCGCAACCAACGCCACTGGCCTGGCAGAGAATGCGGGTAAATCAGGCGCATAACACTCTGTATAACTCATTGAATCAGGCGATGCAGGAACCGGCATTCAACAGCCATTATCTGGCAGATATGAAACTGTGGGTAACGCACAGCCAGTTTATTGTTGAGCATATTAATGCCATGACCACGCTGGCGCGGGAACACCGGGCATTGCCACCTGAACTGGCACAAGAGTATTTACAGTCTTGTGAAATCGCCATTCAGCGTTGTCAGCAGCGACTGGAGTATGACGAACCGGGTAGTTCTGGCGATGCCAATATCATGGATGCGCCGGAGATGCAGCCGCACGAAGGCGCGGCAGGTACGCTGGAGCAGCATTTACAGCGGGTTATTGGCCATCTGAACACCATGCACACCATTTCGTCGATGGCATGGCGTCAGCGACCGCATCACGGGATTTGGCTGAGTCGCAAGTTGCGGGATTCGAAGGCGTAATACAGGCTAAACCATCGGATAAGGCATTCACGCCGCATCCGACATATTTTGCCTGATACGTCTTATTTACGCCCCAACCACCTTCGCCACCGCGTGGGCGAAACGTTGCATCCCTTCATCGATATCCGCATCTTCCACCACCAGCGACGGTGCTAAACGCATCACATCCGGTCCGGCATTCAGCACCATTACGCCAACCTCTGCACCCGCATACAGGAAATCACGCGCCCGACCTTTGTAGTGTGGTTTCAGCTCCGCGCCAATTAACAGCCCCATACCGCGAATATCGCTAAACACATCGTACTGCTGATCGATCTTCTGCAAATGGTCAACAAAACGCTGGCGTTTCGCCTGAATGCCTTCCAGCACTTCAGGGGTATTGATGATATCAAACGCCGCGCCCGCTACTGCACAGGCCAGAGGATTACCGCCGTAGGTGGAACCGTGAGAACCAGGATGAAACGCAGAAGCAATTTCCGCCGTGGTCAGCATGGCGCTAATCGGGAAGCCGCCGCCTAACGCTTTCGCAGAAGTCAGAATATCCGGCGTCACACCGTAGTACCTGTAAGCAAACAAATCGCCAGTCCGCCCCATCCCGCACTGCACTTCATCAAACACCAATAATGCCTGATGTTGATCGCACAGCTCGCGCAAGCCCTGCAAAAACTCTGGCGTCGCTGCCGTCACACCGCCCTCGCCCTGGATCGGCTCAACCACCACCGCACAGGTGTGATCATCCATCACCGCTTTCACTGCATGGAGATCGTTAAAGGGAACGTGGATGATGTCTGCCGGTTTCGGCCCAAAGCCGTCGGAATATTTTGGCTGCCCACCCACCGAAACGGTAAACAGCGAGCGACCATGAAAAGCGTTATGGAAGGCAATAATTTTGGTTTTGAACGGGCTATGACGCACACAGGCGTAATGGCGTGCCAGTTTAAAGGCGGTTTCGTTAGCTTCCGTGCCGGAGTTCATAAACACCACGCGTTCGGCAAACGTCGCCTCAATCAGTTTGCGCCCAAGACGCAGCGCCGGTTCATTGGTGAAAACGTTACTGATATGCCACAGAGTTTCGCCCTGGGTTTTTAACGCGTTCACCAGCGCAGGATGGCAATGGCCCAACGCCGTAACTGCAATGCCACCCGCGAAATCGACATACTCCTTGCCTTGCTGATCCCAGATTCGGCTGCCCTGACCTTTTACCGGAATAAACTCTGCCGGAGCATAAATCGGCAGGATCACTTCATCGAAAGTCGCGCGTGTAATTGCTGTTTGTTCAATTGCCATCTCATGATCACCCTGTTACGCATAAATAAATGTGAAATTATAATCACAAAATATGCATAAAAAATCACTGAATGGCAATCGGAAATCAGAGATGCAGGAAATTAGCCAGCAGTTGATGTCCTTGTTCGCTAAGAATACTTTCTGGATGGAACTGCACACCTTCCAGATCCCACTGGCGATGGCGAATCCCCATAATCTCGCGGGTTTCGCTCCAGGCCGTCACGTCAAAGCACGCTGGTAATGAGTCAGGTTCCACCACCAGCGAATGGTAGCGTGTCACGGTAAGTGGATTTGCCAGCCCCCGAAATACGCCCTCACCGCTATGTGTAATCGGCGAGGTTTTGCCGTGCATGACCTTTGCGGCGCGCACAACTTTGCCGCCAAATGCCTGCGCCATTGCCTGATGACCGAGGCAGACGCCAAGAATCGGCAAGCGCCCGGCATAGTGGCGAATAACGTCAAGGGAGATCCCGGCTTCATCTGGCGTACAGGGGCCAGGTGAGATGACAATTTTTTGTGGTTTAAGGGCGTCGATATCCGCCAGCGTCAACGCATCGTTGCGCTTAACCAGCACATCCGCCCCCAGTTCACAAAAGTACTGGTAGAGGTTCCAGGTAAAAGAATCGTAGTTATCTATAAGCAGGATCATGGCGGCTCCGGTACGAAAGAACCGCGCTATTTTACTCAGATTCCCCGGCTTCGCTTACCACTTTGCTAAATATCATCTGCAGTGCGGTGAGATCCCCCATTGCCCCACTCTGATTTGCCTGATTCCAGGCCTCTTTTTCGATACCCTGCCAGCTCAGTTGATATCCGGCATGAATCGCCAGTTGCTCGAAGAAGATCCGCTGTGCCAGACCACTTCCCACCCGGAAGGGATGCAGCACGTTGATTTCACAATAGTAATGCGCCAGCCGCTCGACGAACTTCGCTTTCTCCAGGCCAACCAGATAACCTTCTTCCTCCAGATCCTGCATCAGGGCATTGCCCTCTTTTTCGATATAAGCAAAGTGGCAGAACGGCGTATCGCCCTGATAAATATCAACTTCACGCAGTTGCCCTGCCCAGTCGAAAATATCCTGGTACAGCTGGCGATGGATAGTGCGCAAATGCGGTAAACCGCGCACCAGCGGACCAAGCTCAATGGTCGCAGCACGCAGCGCCGTCATTTCGTAAGCGGCCTGTTCCAGCCGCTGCTGCTGGCGGATGTTCAGCCGGTTACGCATGATATCAAGGCCAGGATAAAGATACAGATCGCGCCCTTCGCCGAATTTATCGCTCATAGTGCCTCCTCAGCTCTTCAAGGCGCGCTAAAGCCTCTGCGGCAGTAAGAGTGACTAAAGGCATCTCGACGCCTTCAAGACGGCGACTGGCCTGGAAATTACGATTACGCTGAAGCTCCCAGAGACGGGACTTTTGCTTATCGGTGAGTTTCTTCACTTGATGCCTCCCTGAACGTGTCCATTTGCCACAAGTATAAGCGGCAAATCCGGGTTACGCCGGGAGAGCAGAAGCGCGGGCAAGATTGCCCGCGCGAGAAATCATTACGGCAGGACTTTAGCGGAAAGGATAACTACCGGTTTTGACGGCACATTCTGGTACGGACCAACATCATGAGTCGGCACCTGGGAAATCTTATCGGCAACGTCCATGCCTTTCACCACTTTACCAAATACCGCGTAACCGAAATCACGCTGACCATGGTCAAGGAAGGCGTTATCGGCAACGTTGATAAAGAACTGGCTGGTGGCGCTGTCTTTGTCAGCGGTACGCGCCATCGCGATGGTGCCACGCGTGTTGCGCAGGCCGTTATCGGCTTCATTTTTGATTGGCGGGTTTGGTTTTTTCTGCTGCATCTGCTCGGTGAAACCGCCGCCCTGAATCATAAAGCCAGGAATGACGCGGTGAAAGGTAGTGTTGTTATAAAAACCGCTGTTCACATAATCGACAAAGTTTTGCACAGACACTGGCGCTTTTTGTTTATCCAGCTCCAGTTCGATGTTACCAGCTGAGGTTGTCAACAATACGTGCGGGTCCCCTTTCGCTGCCATTGCTGCGGGAGAAAGAGCAGAAAGAGCAGAAAGAGCGAAAACAGCAGCCATCGCCGCCAGGGTCGATTTGAACATGAGATTTCCTTAACAAACAGAGCAGAAAAAAAGCAAGTGAAGAGATTCTAAATAGCCTTCAAGAACAAGGCCATCCCTTTACCTAATTTTACGTATCTGAAATATATGTAACCTGACGATCACTTTTTATTCCGTGATCAAAATCACCTCTTAAAATGCAATTTAGCAACCGATTGCAATAAAACATTTAAACAGATCATAAAATCACCTAAAATCGCCCGCTCGCGGCATATCCCGCTATGCCATTTTATTTTTGAACGCAGGCCAATCATGACTAACAGCAATCGCATCAAGCTCACATGGATTAGCTTTCTCTCCTACGCACTGACTGGTGCGTTGGTTATTGTCACCGGGATGGTGATGGGAAATATCGCCGATTATTTCAATCTGCCTGTTTCCAGTATGAGTAACACCTTCACCTTCCTCAACGCCGGCATTTTAATCTCTATCTTCCTCAACGCCTGGCTGATGGAAATCGTCCCGTTGAAAACGCAGTTACGTTTTGGCTTTCTCCTGATGGTGCTGGCGGTTGCCGGTTTGATGTTCAGCCACAGCCTGGCGCTGTTCTCGACGGCGATGTTCATTCTCGGGGTGGTCAGCGGCATTACTATGTCGATTGGTACATTCCTGATAACACAAATGTATGAAGGGCGTCAGCGCGGTTCCCGCCTGTTATTTACTGACTCCTTCTTCAGTATGGCTGGGATGATTTTCCCAATGATCGCCGCGTTTCTACTGGCGCGCAGCATTGAGTGGTACTGGGTTTATGCCTGCATCGGGCTGGTGTATGTCGCTATTTTTATTCTGACCTTCGGCTGTGAGTTCCCGGCACTGGGCAAACGTGCACCAAAAACGGATGCTCCGGTAGAGAAAGAAAAGTGGGGGATCGGCGTACTGTTTCTCTCTGTTGCGGCGCTGTGCTACATCCTCGGTCAGTTAGGTTTTATCTCCTGGGTGCCTGAGTATGCCAAAGGCCTGGGCATGAGCCTGAACGACGCGGGCACGCTGGTGAGTAACTTCTGGATGTCATACATGGTCGGCATGTGGGCGTTCAGCTTTATTCTTCGCTTCTTTGATTTGCAACGCATTCTGACCGTACTGGCTGGTCTGGCTGCGATTCTGATGTACGTCTTTAACACCGGAACACCAGTACATATGGCGTGGTCAATTCTCGCTCTGGGCTTCTTCTCCAGCGCGATCTATACCACCATCATCACCCTGGGTTCACAGCAGACCAAAGTACCGTCGCCAAAACTGGTTAACTTTGTCCTGACCTGCGGAACCATCGGTACTATGT
The DNA here is from genome assembly GCF_040495915.1 of Shigella sp. FJ200513. NCBI lineage: Bacteria > Pseudomonadati > Pseudomonadota > Gammaproteobacteria > Enterobacterales > Enterobacteriaceae > Shigella > Shigella sp. FJ200513. Next base: position 38,979 of record NZ_JBDYCV010000003.1, read on the forward strand.
TGACCTTTGTGGTTACCGGCACGATTGTTGAACATAGCGGTCCGCAGGCGGCACTGCTTACAGCAAACGGTCTGTACGCTGTCGTCTTTGTGATGTGCTTCCTGTTAGGTTTCGTCAGCCGTCACCGTCAGCATAACACCCTGACCTCTCATTAATTGCTAATGCCGGACGGCACTATCGTCGTCCGGCCTTTTCCTCTCTTCCCCCGCTACGTGCATCTATTTCTATAAACCCGTTCATTTTGTCCATTTTTTGCACAAACATGAAATGTCAGACAATTCCGTGACTTAAGAAAATTTATACAAATCAGCAATATACCCCTTAAGGAGTATATAAAGGTGAATTTGATTTACATCAATAAGCGGGGTTGCTGAATCGTTAAGGTAGGCGGTAATAGAAAAGAAATCGAGGCAAAAATGAGCAAAGTCAGACTCGCAATTATCGGTAACGGTATGGTCGGCCATCGCTTTATCGAAGATCTTCTTGATAAATCTGATGCGGCCAACTTTGATATTACCGTTTTCTGTGAAGAACCGCGCATCGCTTATGACCGCGTACACCTCTCATCTTACTTCTCTCACCACACCGCCGAAGAGCTGTCGCTGGTGCGCGAAGGCTTCTACGAGAAACACGGCATCAAAGTTCTGGTCGGCGAACGCGCTATCACCATCAACCGTCAGGAGAAGGTGATTCACTCCAGCGCCGGACGTACCGTTTTTTATGACAAGCTGATCATGGCAACCGGTTCCTACCCGTGGATCCCACCAATCAAAGGTTCTGATACTCAGGACTGCTTTGTCTATCGCACCATTGAAGACCTCAACGCCATTGAATCCTGCGCCCGTCGCAGCAAACGCGGTGCCGTTGTTGGTGGCGGCCTGTTAGGTCTGGAAGCCGCTGGCGCGCTGAAAAACTTAGGTATTGAAACCCACGTTATCGAATTTGCCCCTATGCTGATGGCGGAACAGCTTGATCAGATGGGTGGCGAGCAGCTGCGTCGCAAAATCGAAAGTATGGGCGTGCGCGTTCACACCAGCAAAAACACCCTTGAGATTGTGCAGGAAGGTGTCGAAGCGCGTAAAACCATGCGTTTTGCCGACGGCAGCGAACTGGAAGTCGACTTTATCGTCTTCTCTACCGGTATCCGTCCGCGCGATAAGCTGGCAACCCAGTGTGGTCTGGACGTTGCTCCGCGTGGGGGGATTGTCATTAATGATTCCTGCCAGACTTCCGATCCGGATATCTACGCCATCGGTGAATGCGCAAGCTGGAACAACCGTGTATTTGGTCTGGTAGCACCAGGCTACAAAATGGCGCAGGTCGCCGTTGACCATATTCTGGGTAGCGAAAACGCCTTTGAAGGTGCTGACCTTAGCGCCAAGCTGAAACTGCTGGGCGTAGACGTAGGTGGTATTGGTGATGCGCACGGTCGCACGCCTGGCGCACGTAGCTATGTTTACCTCGACGAAAGTAAAGAGATCTACAAACGCCTGATTGTCAGCGAAGACAACAAAACCCTGCTCGGTGCGGTACTGGTGGGCGATACCAGCGACTACGGCAACCTGCTGCAACTGGTGCTGAACGCTATCGAGCTGCCGGAAAACCCGGATTCTCTGATTCTGCCGGCGCACTCGGGTAGCGGTAAGCCGTCTATCGGTGTTGATAAACTGCCGGACAGCGCGCAAATCTGCTCCTGCTTCGACGTCACTAAAGGTGATCTGATTGCTGCCATCAACAAAGGCTGCCACACAGTTGCGGCGCTGAAAGCTGAAACCAAAGCGGGTACTGGCTGCGGTGGCTGTATCCCGCTGGTCACTCAGGTACTGAACGCGGAACTGGCGAAACAGGGCATCGAAGTTAACAACAACCTGTGCGAACACTTTGCTTATTCGCGTCAGGAACTGTTCCATTTGATCCGCGTTGAAGGCATTAAAACCTTCGAAGAACTGCTGGCGAAACACGGCAAAGGCTACGGTTGTGAAGTTTGTAAACCAACCGTCGGTTCGCTGCTGGCCTCCTGCTGGAACGAATACATTCTGAAGCCGGAACATACTCCGCTGCAGGATTCTAACGACAACTTCCTCGCTAACATCCAGAAAGACGGCACCTACTCGGTGATCCCGCGTTCTCCGGGCGGTGAAATCACCCCGGAAGGGCTGATGGCAGTGGGTCGTATCGCGCGTGAATTTAATCTCTACACCAAAATCACCGGCTCCCAGCGCCTGGCGATGTTTGGCGCACAGAAAGACGATCTGCCGGAAATCTGGCGTCAGCTGATTGAAGCTGGCTTCGAAACCGGTCATGCCTATGCGAAAGCACTGCGTATGGCGAAAACCTGCGTGGGTAGCACCTGGTGCCGCTACGGTGTTGGCGATAGCGTCGGCCTCGGCGTGGAACTGGAAAACCGCTACAAAGGCATCCGTACGCCGCACAAAATGAAGTTCGGTGTCTCCGGCTGTACCCGTGAATGTTCAGAAGCTCAGGGTAAAGACGTGGGTATTATCGCCACTGAAAAAGGCTGGAACCTGTATGTTTGCGGTAACGGCGGCATGAAACCGCGTCATGCGGATCTGCTGGCAGCGGATATCGATCGCGAAACGCTGATCAAATATCTCGACCGCTTCATGATGTTCTACATCCGTACCGCCGACAAACTGACGCGTACCGCGCCGTGGTTAGAAAACCTCGAAGGCGGCATCGATTACCTGAAAGCGGTGATCATTGACGACAAACTGGGGCTGAACGCTCATCTGGAAGAAGAGATGGCGCGCCTGCGTGAAGCGGTAGTGTGTGAGTGGACTGAAACGGTCAATACACCGTCCGCGCAGACTCGCTTCAAACACTTCATCAACAGCGACAAGCGTGACCCGAACGTGCAGATGGTGCCAGAGCGCGAACAGCACCGTCCGGCAACGCCGTATGAACGTATCCCGGTAACTCTGGTGGAGGACAACGCATGAGCCAGTGGAAAGACATCTGCAAAATCGATGACATCCTGCCTGAAACCGGCGTCTGCGCACTGTTAGGTGACAAGCAGGTAGCGATTTTCCGCCCGTATCACAGCGACCAGGTGTTTGCGATCAGCAACATTGATCCGTTCTTCGAGTCCAGCGTGCTATCACGCGGGCTGATTGCGGAACACCAGGGCGAGCTGTGGGTCGCCAGCCCGCTGAAAAAACAGCGTTTTCGCTTAAGTGATGGCTTGTGCATGGAAGACGAACAGTTTTCCGTCAAACATTACGAAGCACGAGTGAAAGACGGCGTGGTGCAGCTGCGCGGTTAATGTTTTAACGGGAGGCGCAATGCCTCCCCTTTTTGCATGGTCCTGTAATGACCTTCGGTATATTGCAGGACATTTTTTAAACTTTTTGTTTTATTTTTTGTTTTTATTTTTTAAAGGATAATCAAATGTTTACAGACACTATTAATAAGTGTGCGGCTAATGCTGCGCGCATTGCACGCCTGTCGGCAAATAACCCGCTCGGCTTTTGGGTCAGCTCCGCCATGGCGGGCGCATATGTGGGTCTTGGGATCATCCTGATTTTCACGCTCGGTAATTTGCTCGACCCGTCCGTACGTCCGCTGGTGATGGGCGCGACCTTTGGTATCGCCTTAACGCTGGTGATTATCGCCGGTTCTGAACTGTTCACCGGACACACCATGTTCCTCACCTTTGGGGTAAAAGCGGGCAGCATCAGCCACGGGCAAATGTGGGCAATCCTGCCGCAAACCTGGCTGGGTAACCTGGTCGGTTCCGTCTTCGTTGCCATGCTCTATAGCTGGGGCGGCGGTAGCCTGCTGCCGGTAGATACCAGCATCGTTCACTCCGTCGCGCTGGCTAAAACCACTGCACCGGCAATGGTACTGTTCTTCAAAGGTGCATTGTGTAACTGGCTGGTTTGCCTGGCAATCTGGATGGCGCTGCGCACTGAAGGGGCGGCGAAATTTATCGCTATCTGGTGGTGTCTGCTGGCATTTATCGCGTCCGGCTACGAGCACTCTATCGCTAACATGACGCTGTTCGCGCTCTCCTGGTTCGGCAACCACAGCGAAGCCTACACGCTGGCGGGTATTGGTCATAACCTGCTGTGGGTGACGCTGGGTAATACTTTATCAGGTGCCGTATTCATGGGATTGGGTTATTGGTATGCTACGCCGAAAGCGAATCGTCCGGTTGCGGACAAATTTAATCAAACTGAAACAGCTGCCGGTTAATTACTAAGGGGTTTTTACGTGGATCATTTGCCTATATTTTGCCAATTACGCGATCGCGACTGTCTGATTGTCGGCGGTGGTGATGTCGCGGAACGCAAAGCAAGGTTGCTGTTAGACGCAGGCGCTCGCTTAACGGTGAATGCATTAGCGTTTATTCCACAGTTCACCGCATGGGCAGATGCAGGCATGTTAACCCTCGTCGAAGGGCCATTTGATGAAAGCCTTCTCGACACCTGCTGGCTGGCGATTGCAGCGACGGATGATGACACGCTTAACCAGCGCGTCAGCGAAGCCGCTGAAGCTCGTCGCATCTTCTGTAACGTAGTTGATGCGCCGAAAGCCGCCAGCTTTATTATGCCGTCGATTATTGACCGCTCACCGCTAATGGTAGCGGTCTCCTCTGGCGGCACCTCTCCGGTTCTGGCGCGCCTGTTGCGCGAAAAACTCGAATCACTGCTGCCGTTGCATCTGGGCCAGGTGGCGAAATATGCCGGGCAATTACGCGGGCGAGTGAAACAACAGTTCGCCACGATGAGTGAGCGTCGCCGTTTCTGGGAGAAATTGTTCGTTAACGACCGCCTGGCGCAGTCGCTGGCAAACAACGATCAGAAAGCCATTACTGAAACGACCGAACAGTTAATCAACGAACCGCTCGACCATCGCGGTGAAGTGGTGCTGGTTGGTGCAGGTCCGGGCGATGCCGGGCTGCTGACGCTGAAAGGACTGCAACAAATTCAGCAGGCAGATGTGGTGGTCTACGACCGTCTGGTTTCTGACGATATTATGAATCTGGTACGCCGCGATGCTGATCGCGTTTTCGTCGGCAAACGCGCGGGATACCACTGTGTACCGCAGGAAGAGATTAACCAGATCCTGCTGCGGGAAGCGCAAAAAGGCAAACGCGTGGTGCGGCTGAAAGGTGGCGATCCGTTTATTTTTGGCCGTGGTGGCGAAGAGCTGGAAACACTGTGCAACGCGGGTATTCCGTTCTCGGTGGTTCCGGGTATTACCGCAGCTTCTGGTTGCTCTGCCTATTCGGGTATTCCACTCACGCATCGCGATTATGCCCAGAGCGTACGCTTAATTACCGGACACTTAAAAACCGGTGGCGAGCTGGACTGGGAAAACCTGGCGGCAGAAAAACAGACGCTGGTGTTCTATATGGGGTTGAATCAGGCCGCGACTATTCAGCAAAAGCTGATTGAACACGGTATGCCTGGCGAAATGCCGGTGGCAATTGTCGAAAACGGAACGGCAGTCACGCAGCGCGTGATTGACGGTACGCTCACGCAACTCGGTGAACTTGCTCAGCAAATGAACAGTCCATCGCTAATTATTATTGGTCGGGTTGTTGGCCTGCGCGATAAACTGAACTGGTTCTCCAATCATTAATTTAACCCGGGCCAGAGAATTCTGGCCTTCTTAATGACTCTTTTTATATATTCAGCAAATAAAACATAACCCCTTAATAAATATTATCTGCTAATGGGTTATATTCACCGTTACAGCGATTTACAAAATTAAGTCATTCGCTCACTGACGCCAATTAAATATTCCTGTATCGTTCTTAACGAGCAGTCTGCTTATATTCATATAATCAATGAATATTAATTAATATATAATACATAGGGAATGTAAATGAACAAATTTATTAAAGTTGCACTGGTAGGTGCAGTACTGGCTACGTTAACTGCATGTACTGGTCATATTGAAAACCGTGATAAGAACTGCTCTTACGACTACCTGCTGCACCCGGCAATTTCTATTTCTAAAATCATTGGCGGTTGCGGTCCTACTGCACAGTAAGTCTCTGACAGAAATCGGCTAACACCGGTTTAATTGCCCGACGCCCTCTGGATTTTCCGAGGGCGTATTTGTTTCTATGTCCTTCTTGCCCCCGCCCGTAAAAATATTTTCACTTTAAATTCAATTTTATAACTACATCCATTAGCCACAGCGCGATCCTGTGCGAAATTTTGTGATCTTCCTCCACATCACATAACATAATATGTTGTTATATTCATCATGCATTGTCATGTTACCTTTTAAATGGCTGCAAACTCTCCCCTACAACGTATTGGACAAGAAAAAGGTATCGCTATGGGAAGCCAGGAACTCCAACGCAAGCTCGGATTTTGGGCCGTTCTTGCAATCGCCGTCGGGACAACCGTCGGCTCCGGTATTTTTGTATCTGTGGGTGAAGTGGCAAAAGCAGCGGGCACGCCGTGGCTTACGGTGCTCGCGTTTGTCATTGGCGGGTTAATTGTGATCCCGCAAATGTGCGTCTATGCGGAACTATCCACCGCTTATCCGGAAAATGGCGCAGATTATGTTTATCTGAAAAATGCCGGAAGCCGACCGCTGGCTTTCCTCTCCGGCTGGGCCAGCTTCTGGGCCAACGATGCGCCGTCATTGTCGATTATGGCGCTGGCGATTGTCAGCAATCTTGGCTTTTTAACGCCTATCGATCCGTTGCTCGGTAAATTTATCGCCGCCGGATTAATTATCGCCTTTATGTTGCTACACCTGCGCTCCGTTGAAGGCGGCGCAGCGTTTCAGACGCTAATTACCATCGCCAAAATTATCCCGTTCACTATCGTCATTGGCCTTGGGATCTTCTGGTTTAAAGCGGAGAATTTTGCCGCCCTTACCACCACTGCGATTGGCGCAACGGGCAGCTTTATGGCGCTGCTGGCGGGGATCTCTGCCACCAGTTGGTCGTATACCGGCATGGCCTCTATCTGTTATATGACCGGCGAAATTAAAAACCCCGGAAAAACCATGCCACGAGCGCTGATTGGTTCCTGTCTGCTGGTTCTGGTGCTCTACACCCTGCTGGCGCTGGTGATTTCCGGCCTGATGCCCTTCGACAAACTCGCCAATTCTGAAACGCCGATTTCCGACGCCCTGACCTAGATCCCCGCACTCGGCAGCACCGCTGGGCTCTTTGTTGCCATCACGGCGATGATCGTCATTCTTGGTTCGCTTTCCAGCTGCGTGATGTACCAGCCGCGGCTGGAATACGCGATGGCGAAAGACAACCTGTTCTTTAAATGCTTCGGCCATGCGCATCCGAAATACAACACGCCGGATGTCTCCATCATCCTGCAAGGGGCGCTGGGGATCTTCTTCATCTTCGTTTCCGATCTCACCAGCCTGCTGGGTTATTTCACCCTGGTGATGTGTTTCAAAAATACCCTCACCTTCGGCTCCATCATCTGGTGTCGTAAACGCGACGATTACAAACCGCTGTGGCGTACTCCGGCTTTCGGGCTGATGACCACCCTCGCCATTGCGTCAAGCCTCATTCTGGTCGCCTCAACCTTTGTCTGGGCACCGATTCCCGGCCTTATCTGCGCCGCCATCGTTATTGCTACTGGTCTGCCTGCTTACGCCTTCTGGGCGAAGCGTAGCCGCCAGCTCAACGCTTTGTCGTAATGTTATCTGAAGAAAATAAAATGTTGGATATTGATAAAAGCACCGTGGACTTTCTGGTCACCGAAAATATGGTTCAGGAAGTGGAAAAAGTTCTCAGCCATGACGTTCCGCTGGTGCACGCCATCGTGGAAGAGATGGTGAAGCGCGACATTGATCGTATTTATTTCGTTGCCTGCGGCTCGCCACTCAACGCGGCGCAAACGGCGAAACATCTGGCGGATCGCTTTTCCGATCTTCAGGTCTACGCCATTTCCGGCTGGGAGTTCTGCGATAACACCCCGTATCGCCTCGACGATCGTTGCGCGGTGATTGGCGTTTCTGACTACGGTAAAACGGAAGAGGTAATCAAAGCGCTGGAGCTGGGCCGGGCCTGCGGAGCACTCACTGCGGCGTTCACCAAACGCGCGGACAGCCCGATTACCTCGGCGGCGGAATTTAGCATTGATTATCAGGCCGACTGTATCTGGGAAATTCACCTGCTGCTCTGCTACAGCGTGGTGCTGGAGATGATCACCCGCCTCGCGCCGAACGCGGAAATCGGCAAGATCAAAAACGATCTCAAGCAGTTGCCGAATGCGCTCGGTCATCTGGTACGCACCTGGGAAGAAAAAGGCCGCCAGCTTGGTGAACTGGCCAGCCAGTGGCCGATGATTTATACCGTTGCTGCGGGTCCGCTGGGTTACAAAGAAGGCATTGTAACGCTGATGGAATTTACCTGGACGCACGGCTGCGTGATTGAGAGCGGAGAGTTCCGCCATGGCCCGCTGGAGATTGTCGAACCGGGCGTTCCGTTCCTGTTCCTGCTCGGCAATGATGAAAGTCGCCACACCACCGAACGCGCCATTAACTTTGTTAAACAGCGTACTGACAACGTGATCGTCATCGATTACGCCGAAATTTCGCAAGGGCTGCACCCGTGGCTGGCACCGTTCCTGATGTTCGTGCCAATGGAGTGGCTCTGCTACTACCTGTCTATTTACAAAGATCACAACCCGGATGAACGCCGCTATTACGGTGGTCTGGTGGAATATTAATCCCTCTCCCGGCCCGGCAACGGGCCGGATTTACGCAAGGAGTTACCCGATGAAAACAGGTATGTTTACCTGCGGCCACCAGCGGCTGCCTATTGAACACGCATTTCGTGATGCAAGCGAGCTGGGTTACGACGGCATCGAAATTTGGGGCGGTCGCCCGCACGCGTTCGCGCCGGACTTAAAAGCGGGCGGCATCAAACAAATCAAGGCGCTGGCGCAGACGTATCAGATGCCGATTATCGGTTACACGCCAGAAACCAACGGCTATCCGTATAACATGATGCTGGGCGATGAACATATGCGTCGTGAAAGCCTGGACATGATCAAGCTGGCGATAGATATGGCAAAAGAGATGAACGCGGGTTATACGCTGATTTCTGCGGCCCACGCGGGCTATCTCACGCCGCCTAACGTTATCTGGGGGCGGCTGGCAGAGAACTTAAGCGAACTGTGTGAGTACGCGGAAAACATCGGCATGGATCTGATCCTCGAACCGTTAACGCCGTATGAATCGAACGTCGTGTGTAATGCTAATGATGTGCTTCATGCGCTGGCGCTGGTGCCTTCGCCGCGCCTGTTCAGCATGGTCGACATTTGCGCGCCGTATGTCCAGGCGGAACCGGTGATGAGTTATTTCGACAAACTGGGCGATAAATTACGTCATCTGCATATTGTCGACAGCGACGGGGCCAGCGACACGCATTACATTCCTGGAGAAGGCAAAATGCCGCTGCGGGAACTGATGCGCGATATTATTGATCGGGGCTATGAGGGTTACTCTACGGTGGAGCTGGTGACGATGTATATGAACGAGCCCAGACTCTATGCCCGCCAGGCGCTGGAACGCTTTCGCGCGCTGCTGCCGGAGGATGAGAGATGAAAACCCTGGCGACAATCGGCGATAACTGCGTCGATATCTACCCGCAACTGAATAAAGCGTTTTCTGGCGGTAATGCGGTCAATGTGGCGGTGTACTGCACTCGCTACGGCATACAGCCGGGATGCATTACCTGGGTGGGTGACGATGACTACGGCACAAAGCTGAAGCAGGATCTCGCCCGCATGGGCGTCGATATCAGCCATGTCCATACGAAACACGGCGTTACCGCACAAACTCAGGTGGAACTGCACGACAATGATCGCGTTTTTGGCGACTACACCGAAGGCGTGATGGCCGACTTTGCCCTGAGTGAAGAGGATTACGCCTGGCTGGCGCAGTATGACATTGTGCACGCGGCAATCTGGGGACATGCGGAAGACGCATTCCCACAGCTGCACGCTGCGGGCAAACTTACCGCTTTCGACTTCTCCGACAAGTGGGACAGCCCGCTCTGGCAGACACTGGTGCCGCATCTCGATTTTGCCTTTGCCTCCGCACCGCAAGAAGACGAAGCGCTGCGTCTGAAGATGAAAGCGATTGTTGCCCGTGGCGCAGGAACAGTGATTGTCACGCTGGGTGAAAACGGCAGCATTGCCTGGGATGGCGCGCAGTTCTGGCGTCAGGCTCCTGAACCGGTGACGGTTATCGACACCATGGGTGCCGGAGATTCGTTCATTGCCGGATTCCTTTGCGGCTGGTCTGCGGGGATGACATTACCGCAGGCGATGGCGCAGGGAACGGCGTGCGCGGCGAAAACCATTCAGTACCACGGTGCCTGGTAGGTATAACGTTGGCGTGAGCATCTTCACGCCAACGTGCTGTTACTTGCCGGAAAACGACCCTATAATCCGAGTAATTCATTCTTTATTTCAGGGTCGATTATGTCAGCTACGGACCGCTACTCTCATCAACTCCTCTACGCTACCGTCCGCCAGCGGCTGCTGGATGATATCGCGCAGGGGGTTTACCAGGCCGGGCAACAGATCCCTACCGAAAACGAGCTTTGTACACAATATAACGTCAGCCGCATTACCATTCGCAAAGCCATCAGCGACTTAGTGGCAGACGGCGTACTGATCCGCTGGCAGGGAAAAGGCACCTTTGTACAAAGCCAGAAAGTTGAAAACGCCCTGCTTACTGTCAGTGGTTTTACCGATTTTGGCGTCTCACAAGGCAAGTCGACGAAAGAGAAAGTGATCGAACAGGAACGGGTCAGCGCCGCGCCGTTTTGCGAAAAGCTGAACATCCCCGGAAACAGCGAAGTGTTCCATCTCTGCCGGGTGATGTATCTCGATAAAGAGCCGCTGTTTATTGATAGTTCATGGATCCCGCTGTCGCGTTATCCTGACTTTGATGAGATTTACGTCGAAGGAAGCTCCACCTATCAGTTATTTCAGGAGCGTTTTGACACGCGAGTGGTCAGCGACAAAAAGACCATCGATATCTTTGCCGCCACCCGCCCGCAGGCAAAATGGCTGAAATGCGAACTGGGCGAACCGTTGTTTCGCATCAGCAAAATCGCCTTTGATCAGAATGACAAACCGGTGCACGTCTCCGAACTCTTCTGCCGCGCCAATCGCATCACCTTAACGATTGATAATAAAAGACATTAACCGTAGGCCGGATAAGATGCGCCAGCATCGCATCCGGCGATGCTGGCGCACTGAATTTTACATCCCGCACGTTCCCCTCACCCTAACCCTCTCCCCAAAGGGGCGAGGGGACCGTTCAGTGCGGAATTTAGCTTGATTGCCGAACGGTGCTATCCAGCATTAAATACTCGCAATACTCTCACGCAAAATCCGCAGCACCGTCTCTTCACCGCTGCGATTCGGGTTAATGCGAATCGCACAATGTTCGAGTTGTGGATTCGCCTGGCGAAACGTTCCTGAAAGTCGATAGAAGAGCGGCGGGATTTCATATTTCGACTCTGCACCGACCGGGTAAGGCAACGCGCCACGCTTTTGCGCTTCTTCCAGCACCCTGGCGGCAATCAGCTGATGAAACTCGACAATCAACACCTTCGACTGCGCATTGGCAATGACGGCGCTTTTCACTTCCGCCACCGCGCCGCCGTTAAGCAAAGCCAGCAACCGTTCGGATACTCCCGCCTGCACCGCATGCATCACTGGCGCGAACACCAGACCACGCAAGACTTCCAGCGCCTGTGAGCCCTGGATCTGGCTACCGCCGGAGTAAAGCGTGGCGCGAATCCGACTAATAACATCGGCATCGCCAACCACTGCACCAACGCCCTCCGGCCCAAACAGCTTGAAGCAGGAGAATGTCGAGACATTCGCGCCGCATTCACAGCCGATTCGCGCTACCTTCATCACCGCATAGTTATCATCGGTTAACGCTGGAACACCTGCCGCGCGCAACGTTGCCAGCACATCTGCCAGCACATAGCTGTCCTGCGGCTGCTGGCGCGTATGCTGCACCAGCGCGGCATCAGGTTGTTGCTCGTCGACGACCTGCTTCAGTGCCGACAGGTCATTGAAATCAGCAGTAATAAGCGTCAGCCCCATCTGCTCAATAATAACCCGTGTCGTCGGGTAAACAGGCGCGTCATGCACCAGAAGACGCTGCCCCGGTTTGAGCAAAGCCGCCAGCCCGGCGCGAATCGCGCCAGTCCCCGCGCCCTGCACCAGCGCCGCGGCCTGTGCGTGAAATGCATCAGCCAGCACCTGCTCCACCCGTTGGGTAATACGCGGTTGATTCAGACTTGGAGTTAACCCTAAATCACCGCCAGCAAGAAACTCGCTGCCTGGAAAATGGCGGCAAATAGTGTCCACCAGCGCAAACTGCTTTTGCTGCGCTTCAGCAAGAGTCAGGCTTTGCAAAGGAAACGTCTTCATAGGTGCCTTCCTTAAGCCGGAACGAACAGGCCAAGCCAGTAAAGAACATTCAGCAGAATACCGGTGATCATTACTGCCACGACCGGTGCCGCCATTTTCTGTACCGGACGGCCCAGGGATTCGTTGAGGAAGTAAATGGCAACCGCGATAGAGAATCCGGTATAACCCGCCATCTTAATTGCTGCGAAAATCGAACCGACCAGCAGCGCCACTTCCATCAGCATATTCATGGCGTTACGGATGTTATCCGACGCATTACGCACCGACGGGTAGCGTCCCAGCCATTTGCCGATCGAACGAAGCAGCAAGACTTCCGCCGAAATAACCACTGCGCCTAATACCGCTGCAACCATCGGATTCGGCGAGAGATAGCCCACCGCATAAACAAAGGTAAAGCCCGCAACTGCATACACACCCGTTGCTAAGGCGGTGGTGGCAATCAACGGCACAAACCCCAGTCCGCGCATAAATTCTGCCAGAGCCGCCTGATTAATCAGCGTTTGCGATTGTTCCGGCGTCACGCCTGCGGAATACGCTTTCTCCAGTGTGAAGATCGAAACTTCGCTACCAGCAAAAATCTTCATACTGGCAACGGCGGCAATCAATGCTCCCACGATGGCGATATAAGGTAAGTTTTTGATAATCCGCGACGTGCGCTCTTCAAACACCGAAAGCCCGCTGGCATCGATGTCATTTTCATCACGATGACGCAGGTCGTGAGTTATCGCGATCCCCAGCAGCATCACCATGCCAATAAAGATTTCGATGGATTCAGGGTTAAGATGTGGGAAATAGCGCACGACTACCACACGGGTCATCAGAACAACCACGGCGGCGACCAGACTTTGCTTCCAGCCAAACTGGTAGAAAATCGCCACCAGCGGGAACAGTGCAAAAGCAGAAACCACCGGCGAGCTTAATTCCCCGAGGCTACCTAATACATCCACCGGCAGCGCGGTCAGCAGCTGGTTAACTGGCAACAGGCAAGTAAGGATCAACACGCCCCAGATAGCGCCAAGACCAAACGCCATCAGGCTGTTTATCGCCAGTACGCCGAGGATATCGGTAGGAAGAAAGAGTAACCATGCGTTGAGCAGCCCGGTTTTCAGGGTAAAAGAGATCCCCACCGAGGCCACAAAACCAATGCTCAGACCAAAAGCGATACTCCCCGCCTCGCGACGGTTCATATAGCCTTCAATCAGTTGCGGCAGGATCGGGTGGATGCCGTCATGAAAAACAGCCGCCGAGCGATGCTCCAGAAGCGATGTCATACCCGTCAGGCACGCCACCACGATAATCTGAATATACAGATCCATAGTCGTGCCTTTTATTTCAGATGGTTAATCAACATCGGAATCGCGTGTTCGACGTGCTCAACGGAAAGGCCAAACGCCACTTTCCCTTCAGCGATCATTTTGGCGATATGCTCGTCTTTCGCTTTAATGCCTGGTTTGGCAATGGTGCAACTTTTGTTATAGCCAATCACCGCGATGGCAATCGACAATGCCGCGCCCGCACCGGTATTACACGCGCCAATGTAATAATCTAGTTGCCCGGATTTCACCTTCATTGCCGCTTCCATGTCGTTGTGAATGAAAACTTCAAAACAGCCAGGAGCCGTCGCTTCAATGGTTTTTTTAATCTGCTCACGCTGTAAGCCTGCAACGCCAATCTTTTTCATGAGTCTGTCCTTATTGGAAAAATTGAGAGGGATTTTCACGTAACATCACATCCACATCGGCCTGACTGAATCCTGACTGGCGCAATTGCGGAATAAAGGTGGTCAATAAATAGTCATAGCCATAACCACCATTGGCTTTTAAATGGGAGCGGCGCGTAATATCCATCGACAGCATGACGCGGTTCAGCAACCCACGGTCACGTAGCGCGTGGAGCATCGCAATGCGCTTTTCGTCCGGGTAGTAACTGTTCTTACCAATGGTGTCGAACTGCACGTACGCGCCGAGATCGATCATCTTCAAAATGTTGTCGAGGTTGTCTTTCAGATCGCAGTGACCAACGGTGACGCGCGAAAGATCAACTCCGTGGGCTTGCAACAGAGCCAGTTGTTCCAGCCCCATGGTGCTGAACGACGTATGCGTGGAGATCGGGCGTCCGGTCTGGTTATGCGCCAGCGCAGCGGCAATAAATACCTTCTCTTCCAGCGGCGTAATCTTTCCTTCGCTGGAGCCGATCTCCGCGATGATCCCGGCTTTCAGCTCCGTGCCATCGATACCCTGTTCAATTTCATCGACCATCTCCTGCGCCAGTTCCTGCACGCTGCGGGTCACCACATGTTCCGGGAAAAACGCATCCTGGTAATAACCAGTACAGGCCACCACGTTGATCCCGGTTTCGCGCATTACATCGAGCATAAATTGCGCATTGCGCCCCATGTAACGGTTGGTCATCTCAATCACATTACGTACACCCCGGGTCATCAGGTCGTTCATCTCCTGGCAAATGAACGCATACTGATCAAGGCGGCAGTCCACGTTGTTTTTAAAGCCGGAGAGATCAATATGCAGATGCTCATGGGCCAGGGTGTAACCCGTCGGATCAAAACTCATAGGGTGTCTCCTGCAAACCGGAGGGAGGAAAGAAAAGAGCGACCATTTTGTGGCGGTGGCGCACGGAAAAATTCACACACGGTAGCTCCCACATCAGAAAGCGTGGTGCGCACACCGAGCTGCGTGGCGACCAGCCCTTGCTGATAAACCAGCACTGGCACCACTTCACGGGTATGGTGGCTGTGACCAATGGTCGGATCGTTACCGTGATCCGCCATCACGACCAGGCAATCATCTGGCTGCATCGCCTCAACAAGCCGGGCAAGGTTACGGTCAACGACCTGCAAACGTTCGGCATAACGTGCGACGTCTTCTGCATGACCAGCGAGGTCGGTTTCCTGGATATTGATGCAAATAAACGCCGTCGGATGGGTGTTAAATTCGTCGAGGGTGATATCCATAATCCGCTGGCTATCCACCAGGTTTTGCCAGCTCACACCATAAGGATTGCTGACGATATCTGCCACCTTACCCACCAGCACGGTTGGCACGCCCGCTTCATACAGTTTTTGCGGCACCTGCACTTTTTCATCAACACCGTAGCCCATATGCACGACCTGGAAGCCGTTGTCATAAGCGCCAGAACGCGGCGCATTAATACCAATAAAGCGCCCTTCTTTGCTTTCTGCGGCATCGAGAATACGCTGACTGTTGGTTAACAGGCCGCCAAATGTAATGACCCGACCGACCTGTACCTGGTCACGCACGATACGACCAATTTTGATTGCGTCGTCAAAAGAGATCACAGAGAGATTGGCGGTAATGTTATAGACTTGGCCTAAATCCGCCTCGAGATTATCGCCAATCGCAACCGCCTGATTGACCGACAGAAATTGCAGATCATCGCCACGGCGCTCCACCTGCCAGCCAGCGGAAACTAATGCCTGCTCAACACGGTCAATCACATCGCGAAAAGGCATCCGCAGCGGCGGTAACGGGCGCGTGCCTAAAATTTCCTGATGCCCCATAAAGGTATCGCCACCTTCATGTTGCAGCTCTGCCACGCCCCAGGTTGCGGAATCTGACGGCTGCATATCGCCTGGCGCATAACCCAATGTGTTGATTAGCCCCAGCTTCTCCAGCGTTGGTAGCTGCAAATGCGGCAACTGGCTCAGGATGTGACCACAGGTATTCGCCCCGGCATCTTGCGGGCGCACCAGCGTGACATCTTTCATTGCCCCTACGCCAAAGCTATCAATCACTAACACCACAAATCGCGCCATTTATGCCTCCAGAGGGTTGCCGAGGCTGTCATAACGACCAACTATTTCTGGTTCGCCGCGCTGAATACCGGACACCAGCACCACATCGCTACGGGTGACAAAAATCTGCGTGCGAAAACAGAGCACCACTGCACTGCTCACCGGATACTCGCCTGCCAGCGGCAGGGTGTAGTCGATACTGCTGTCATCCACAGTTTTGAGATTGGTTTCAGTAATCTTTTGATTTTCTGGCGTAAACACCAGCGCATGTTGCGCATGACCACGACGGTAGTAACCGCCGCCGTAGCAGTAGCTGTCGCCACGGAAATGATGGGAGATTTCACTTAACCAGAGCATCGCGATACGTTCAGGCTGATCGCCCTGCTGGTTTGCCGGAATAGTACCGGTCAGCGCATGACCGGGTTCGGCATGAGTCGCACCGTATTCCGCCAGCAATGGCAGCGAAGTGCAGCTGGTCGCTGAAGGTACGTTCAGTTGCTCAATCGCAATACCAGATTTCGCCAGTTGATCCCGTGCTTGTACCAGCGTGTGAAGATTCGGTGTTGGCAAAACTTTCCCAGCAGCCTCATCCCAAAGCAGGCAAGGGAAATGGGTTAGTCCGGCTAAATGCAGCCCCGGCAGTTTCTTAATTTCAGCAATCACCTCGTGCAGCGAATGCTGTACAAAACCGCTCTCCTGCCCCGGATAAAGAAAATCATCGTCGCTATAAACTTTGAGCAGCACAGGCTGGACCCGTCCGGCCTTAACCGCTGCCGCAGAAACTTCCCGCGCTTTGTCGAGAGTAAACACGGTGATGATGTCGGTGCCCTGTTCAACGGCGTCAGCAACCTGATGACAAGGGATTTGTACCAGATGCCCCTGATGCGCCACTGGCAAACCAGCGCGGCGCATGACTCGCGCCTCTTTGTAATCCACCGCCACAATGCCGCTGTAGCCTAATGCCAGCAATTTTTCCGCCAGCCACGGATTACGACCAAATTGCTTGGTCATCAGATACAGTTCAATGCCGTAAAGCCGCGCCGTCTCAATGAGCCGCTTACCGTTTTCCAGTATCTGATCCACGTCGATCACCCAGCTGTCCGGGGCGATTTTGCCCTGCTGCCACAAACTTAGTGCGGCGGAAATCAGCGCCGGGTTCTGGCGTTTCAATGCTTCTACAAACATCTTGTTGCCTCGTTTCTGTTCCTTGAATTAAATATTCATTTTTTTGAATATTTAGGTTGTGCGACGTGGATTTGTCGGGAGCTTCAAACCTCTTCGTTAGCAGCCATCCATAATCCATAAAGATTGGCCAGAAAATAGCCTTCTTCACACGGGTTAACTTCCAGAGCGAATTCCTTCAACAACTCCTGATGCAATTGCACAACGGCTTGCCAGTGGCTGGATTGCGCCAGTTCCGCCAGCAACTCGTTATCCAGCGGCTCTATTTCTTCACCACGGCGACTGCGCATCAGTGCACTCGCCATATGTGTCATCGCCATCGTTCCTTGCTCACTGCGCACCGGCAGATGGCACTCTTTTTCCAGTACGTTGACGACCTGCATCATGCCTTTGCAGACGTCCTTATCAATAACGCCTGCCTCGCAAAGCAGGTTGAGTCTGGTTTCCATATCAGATGCCTTTCGTTTAATAACTGGGTTCCTGTTCCCCACTCACCACCCGTTGTTGATGGGCAAGCAGGGCGTGTTTATCTACAACAGCACGCAGCAATTGTTGCATTGGGTAATCATCGACTCGCGTCAGGACCACGGCTTCGGTGGCCTGTAAAAATCGCGGATCGTCTGTTAGCGGCGTCGCCTCTAATCCCAGCATGGTCAGTTCGTTTTCCGCCACCACGTTCCAGATCACCGCATCGACATCGCCTTTAACAATGCGTTGTAAACTCTCGTGATAAGAGAGATCGACTCGTTCCACATCACTATCGCCAAAAAAGACATCGGTCATGATTTTCTGATCCGCCGAACGACTATCGAGACCTACTCGCTTAACATTTCCAGACTCACCTTTGCGGCATATCAGTTGATGTTCACCAACATACGTATGCGGGCCAAGCTCGAGGGCGATGCACAAATTGTTTTGGCTGAGATAACTTTCCGCCGCCAGGCGGGAAACTACTGCCATGTCATAGACACCGTTAAGTAAACACTCCACGCGAATATCCGCGCCGCGCATATGCGCATAGTAAAAAGGAATGCCATCAAACTGGGCTTTCAATCCGCTCGCTAAACCTTCGTACAAGCGGGTATAGGGCAAAGGCATCGCACATACCACGTTGTTGATATCCACATGACTCAGCAATGCTTTGTTATCCATCTCGACAAGATAACTGCCATTGCGCCCACGGCGTTCAATCCGTATCGCTCCGCTTGATTCCAGCGTTTTCAACGCGGCCTGCGTCAGGCCAACCGATGAACGGCATTCAGTTGCCAGCTCATCTATGGTTTTCAGTCGATTACCGCATTTTTCACCCAACAAATAACGGGCCAGTGTCGTGATGACGACGCCTTCTTTTTTGATAAACGTTCGACGCATAATATATTTTCAATAAAATGAATATTTATATCTTCATTAAAATGAAGATAAGTGGCGACGACGAGATGTGGAAACGGCGAGGCGCTTCACATTTTTTCGGGTTGTTGCGAAAAGAGGATAAAAAAACCGGGTTTCCCCGGTTTCAGAGTGATGACGAAGTGATTTATTCGACAATGCGAGCAAAGGGTAATTCCCACTGGCGCTTGCCTGCTCCCCTCACCCTAACCCTCTCCCCAAAGGGGCGAGGGGACCGTCCGAGCGTTTTGATATTACGGCTTCGCCACAAAACCAATCGCTTCGTACACCGCTTTCAGCGTACGGGAAGCGTGTACACTGGCTTTTTCTGCGCCGTCTTTCATCACCTGTTGCAGGAAGGCTTCATCGTTGCGGAAACGGTGATAGCGTTCCTGCAATTCAGTCAGCATACCGGAAACGGCATCAGCCACTTCACCTTTCAGATGACCATACATCTTGCCTTCGAACTGTTTTTCCAGTTCTGGGATGCTCTGGCCCGTTACCGCAGAAAGGATATCCAGCAGGTTGGAAACGCCCGCTTTGTTCTGCACATCGTAGCGAACTACCGGCGGCTCGTCGGAGTCAGTGACCGCGCGTTTGATTTTCTTCACTACCGATTTCGGATCTTCCAGCAGGCCGATAACGTTATTGCGGTTATCGTCAGACTTGGACATCTTCTTGGTCGGCTCCAGCAGCGACATTACGCGCGCGCCAGATTTCGGAATAAACGGCTCCGGCACCTTAAAGATCTCGCCATACAGCGCGTTGAAACGCTGGGCGATATCGCGACTCAGTTCCAGGTGCTGTTTCTGGTCTTCACCCACCGGTACCAGATTAGTTTGATACAGCAGGATGTCCGCAGCCATCAGCACCGGATAGCCAAACAGACCAGCGTTGATGTTCTCGGCATAACGCGCAGATTTATCTTTAAACTGCGTCATGCGACTCAGTTCGCCGAAGTAGGTATAGCAGTTCAGTGCCCAGCCTAACTGCGCATGTTCTGGTACGTGGGACTGAACAAAAATGGTGCTTTTCTCAGGATCGATACCACAAGCCAGATACAAGGCCAGCGTATCCAACGTCGCTTTACGCAGCTTCTGTGCATCCTGGCGCACGGTGATCGCGTGTTGGTCAACGATACAGTAAATGCAATGGTAGTCATCCTGCATGTTTACCCACTGACGCAGCGCACCCATGTAGTTACCAATGGTCAATTCACCTGAGGGCTGTGCGCCACTAAAAACGATGGGCTTAGTCATTTTTCGATTCCTGATTTTCGCTATGCGGAAGCCCTAATGCGGGCAGAAGGTCATTTATAGACTGATAAATTACATCAGGCTGGCTGAGATCGATAGCCTCGCCGTAGTTGTATCCGTAGGTTAAGCCAACTGATGGGCAACCTGCCGCTTTTGCCGCCTGAATATCATTCCGTGAGTCGCCGACAAACAGCATCTGTTGTGGGGCAATTCCCATCCGCTCAGCCACCAGTAACAGCGGGTCCGGATGCGGTTTTTTGTTTTGCACATCATCGCCGCCGATAACCACGCTAAAGTATTTGGCAATATCTAAGGCTTCGAGCAGCGGCGCGACGAACGGCGTCGGTTTGTTGGTGACCAAGCCTAGCGGCAGGCCTTTAGCCTGCAACGCGCCCAACGTATCGGCAACGTGCGGGAACAAAAACGTCCCCTCTTCGGCAACCTCGCCATAGTAGCGATCGAACAGTTTACGCAGAATACGTACCTGTTCTTCTGCCGGAATGTCGTCATCAACGGGCGGTTTCCCCATTGTTTTACGCAGAGTCGCACGTTCCTGACGCGCCCAGGTCAATGCGCGCTCCATCAGAACATCTGCGCCGTTACCAATCCAGGTAATAACGCGTTCTTCACCTGCGACGGGCAACTCCAGCGCATACAGCGCCATATCTACCGCAGCAGCAAGACCAGGAGCACTGTCGACCAGCGTACCATCAAGATCAAAAGCGACGCCGCGAATATCTTCAAACTTATTCATGACTTACCTTTGCCAGTTCACTGCGCATTTCATCAATGACTTTTTTATAGTCTGGCTGGTCGAAGATTGCCGAACCGGCGACGAACATATCCGCGCCCGCCGCAGCGATTTCGCCAATGTTGTTCACCTTCACGCCACCGTCCACTTCCAGACGAATGTCAAAGCCAGACTCGTCGATACGGCGACGTACTTCGCGCAGTTTATCCAGTGTTTGAGGAATGAAAGACTGACCGCCGAAACCAGGGTTGACGGACATCAGCAGGATCACATCCAGCTTATCCATCACGTAATCCAGATAGCTCAGAGGTGTCGCCGGGTTAAATACCAGACCCGCTTTACAGCCATTTTCTTTAATCAGTTGCAGCGTGCGGTCAACATGCTCGGAGGCTTCTGGATGAAAGGTAATGATGCTGGCACCAGCGGCAGCGAAATCAGGCACAATGCGATCGACGGGTTTCACCATCAGATGTACGTCGATAGGGGCGGTAATGCCGTAGTTACGCAAGGATTTCAGCACCATTGGCCCAATCGTCAGATTGGGAACATAGTGGTTATCCATGACGTCAAAATGCACGACATCAGCGCCAGCTGCCAGGGCTTTTGCGGTATCTTCACCCAGGCGGGCAAAATCAGCCGACAGAATTGAGGGGGCAATCAAATACTGTTTCATCCGCTTCTCCTTGAGAATTATTTTTTCGCGGGTGAAACGACTCCTGGTTTGTACAAAGCCAGCAGTTCGTCCACCTTTTTACGTGTGCCGCCGTTGCTGCTTATACTGCGTCGAACTTTGACGACATGCAATTTTGCGCGCTGATACCACTCACGCGTTAACATCGTATCGTGATTGGAGATCAGCACTGGAATATGGCGCTCAACCAGACCTTCGGCGATCTCCGCCAGATGCGCTTGTTGTTCAAGCGTAAAACTGTTTGTGTGATACGCCGTAAAGTTGGCGGTCGCAGACAGCGGTGCATAAGGCGGATCGCAATAGACGACGGATGCATCATCTGCGCGCTCCATGCTATCGGCGTAAGACTCACAATAGAAAAAGGCATTCTGCGCTTTTTCAGCGAAGTGATACAACTCTGCTTCCGGGAAATAGGGTTTTTTGTAGCGGCCAAACGGCACGTTAAACTCACCGCGCAGATTGTAACGACACAGGCCGTTGTAACCGTAGCGGTTCAAATATAAAAACAGTACCGCCCGACGGAACGGATCCTGGCTTTTGTTGAACTCTTCGCGGAACTGATAGTAAACCTCGGCGCAATTTGTTTCGGGAACAAACAGCTCGCGTGCGGCCTGTACGTACTCATCAGTACGCATCTTCACAATGTTATAGAGACTGATCAGGTCGCTATTGATATCGGCAAGGATATAACGAGAAAAGTCGGTGTTGAGAAACACCGACCCGGCACCTACAAAAGGCTCAACCAGACATTCGCCCTTGGGCAAATGCCGTTTAATATCATCAAGCAGGGGATACTTGCCCCCTGCCCACTTCAAAAAAGCGCGATTTTTCTTCATGCCGATTAACTAATTACACCTTCTCCGGCTGTGGAGAAAGCTCCGACAGCATCCAGCGCTTCAGGCAGCTCCCGCAACGATAAACCATTGCGGGAGATAACCTTGATTACTTCAGATCGGCCTGTACCTGACGCAGCGGTTTCGCCCACGGGTTTTTGGCCTGAACATCTGCTGGCAATGTAGATACCGCTTTTTTCGCCTCTTCTTTCGAAGCGTACACGCCAGAAACCAGGACATACCACGGCTGACCATTACGCGTCGTTTCATAGACAACGTAGTTTTTCAGATTCTCTTTCTTCGCCCAACCGTTCAGGTTGTCGTAGTTAGAGGAACTGCTCAGCTGCAGAGTGTAATGGCTGGACGGTGCCGATTTCAACGAACCAACATTACCTGCGGTCTTCCCTCCAGCGGCTGGTGTTGCCGTGGTTTGCGCCGGGGATGCCGTCTGTACTGGAGCCGTAGTCGCCGTCTCTTTTGGTGCTGGCGTAGAAGTCGCAGCCGGTGCCTTCGTGCTCGCCACAGGGGCAGCTGGTTCAGGTTCAGTACGCTTCGGCGTCTGTGCTACCGGCTTCGGCTCCGTTTTCACGGTTGCTTGCGGTTTTTTCGGTTCAATCACCGCCTGCTGACGAACTGGGCGCGTAGTGGACGGACGTTCAGCGGTTTGCGTTTTCGCCGTGTCACGCGATGCATTGCCATTGCGAACAGGCGCAACCGTTGCGGGTTCAGTCGGCAACGTGGAATTGACCGCCACATTGTTCAGCTGTTGCTGATTTTGTGGCTGGGTCAGCGCATTGTTCAGGTCACCCTGCACTTCAACACGTTGTTGACCATCCGTTGCCACCGGGGTTTGCCCTTGAGTCGGCGTAGAAGAGATCGGTGGCAGAGAAACATCCTGCTGAGTATTTTCCGCAGACGTGGTTCCCGGCGCTGGCTGCACGCCATTCGCCTGATCGGTCGCATTGCCAGCAAGATCAATACTCTTCTCGCCAGACGCGGTTTGATCGCTGGAAGTGGTCGAGGGGGCTTTTAGCGCAGAACCGATACCGATGATCAACAGCAGTAGAACCAGAATGCCGACGCCCATCATCATATACTGACGAGAAGCGGGTTTACTGGCTGCTTTTTTGCGCTTACGCGGACGACGCTCTACGCGCTCTTCATCCACGGTTTCATCTTCGGATTCGTCAATTTCTTCTTCGATTTCCGGTTCCTCATTGCGCTCTTTTTGCGCACGAGTCGGACGGCGATCGTCAGTGTCATCAAGTTCAATATCATCAAAATTGATCTGCGGTTCGCCACGTTCAGTACGCTCAGAACGTTCAGAAGATTGACGAGAACGACCAGTACGACGATCGCTGGGATCGGGTTTCAGCTCGTCTTCTGGTTTGAATTCATCCATTTAACACCCCACTAAAAGGTTAATGCTTACCACGTTGCAATTAACCTGAAGCTAATAGACCGCTTGATAAGCGGCCTGACCTTTCTTGTTGTTACGCTGATTGACAATCGGCAATGGCGTTAAGAACAAGCTCGTGCGAAACGCCGCTGCGAACTTCACTCTTACCAATTGCCAACGGAAGAATTAAGCGCATCTCTCCCGCAAGGACTTTCTTGTCACGCAGCATATGCGGTAAATACGCCTGCGCGGACATTTCGCGCGGCCCATTGACCGGTAACCCAGCCCGCGTGAGCAGGGTTATAATACGCTGCGTTTCGGCAGAACTAAACTGCCCGAGACGTTCCGACGTCCGCGCCGCCATCACCATACCCGCAGCGACCGCTTCACCATGTAACCAATTGCCATACCCCATTTCAGCTTCAATGGCATGACCAAAGGTGTGTCCCAGATTCAGTAAAGCACGTAACCCGGTTTCGCGCTCGTCGGCGGCGACAACTTCTGCCTTCAGTTCACAACAACGGCGAATACAGTACGCCATTGCCGGACCGTCCAGACGCAACAACGCATCCAGATTCTCTTCCAGCCAGTTAAAAAACGCACCGTCAAGAATAATGCCGTATTTGATGACTTCTGCCAGCCCCGACGCTAACTCACGCGGGGGAAGCGTTTTCAGACAGTCGAGATCCACCACCACTGAAGCAGGCTGGTAGAACGCGCCAATCATGTTTTTACCGAGGGGATGGTTGACCGCAGTTTTGCCGCCAACGGAGGAATCGACCTGCGACAGTAACGTCGTCGGGACTTGAATGAAACGAACACCGCGCTGATAACTCGCCGCCGCGAAGCCGGTCAGATCGCCCACTACGCCGCCGCCAAGCGCCACCAGCGTAGTATCGCGACCATGCGGCTTTTGTAACAACGCCGTAAAGACGGTATCGAGTACAGCTAGGCTTTTATACTGCTCGCCGTCAGGGAGGATAACGCTATCGACGTTAACACCCGCCTGTTCAAGTACGCCGCGGACCTTATCGAGATACAGAGGAGCCAGGGTTTCGCTGGTGACCAACATGACCTGCTCGCCCGATTTCAGCGGTAAGAATGAAGCTGGTTCATTAAACAAACCAGATGCGATGGTAATTGGGTAACTACGTTCCCCGAGAGTAACGACAATCCTCTCCATAACGCGACATCCACCTTAATTACTGTACCCGCAGACGAGTGTATATAAAGCCAGAATTAGTTGCTTTCCAGCATGTGAATAATCTGGTTTGCAACCACTTTAGCGCTTTGATCATCAGTACGAATGGTCACGTCGGCAATCTCTTCATACAGCGGATTGCGTTCATTGGCCAACGCTTCCAGAACTTCACGCGGCGGTGTTTCAACGTGCAGCAACGGGCGTTTTTTATCACGCTGCGTGCGTGCAAGTTGCTTTTCGATGGTCGTTTCAAGATAAACGACAACGCCACGAGCGGAAAGACGGTTACGCGTTTCACGGGATTTCACAGAGCCGCCGCCAGTAGCCAGCACAATACCCTGTTTCTCGGTCAACTCATTGATGACCTTTTCTTCGCGATCGCGGAAGCCTTCTTCGCCTTCTAAATCGAAAACCCAGCCCACATCAGCTCCGGTTCGTTTCTCAATCTCTTGATCGGAATCGTAAAATTCCATATTGAGTTGTTGAGCTAACTGGCGCCCAATAGTGCTTTTTCCGGCACCCATAGGCCCAACCAGAAAGATATTGCGTTTCTCTGCCATTTTTTCGGTACTACTAAGACTATTCGTTAATGATAAACCCGCTTCGCTCAGAGAGCGCCGCAGGACATGAACTGAAACCTCATAAGATATTGCGAGAGTCAGACTGAAAATTATCTCAATACTCCAGCGGGTTTGGCAACTGAATAAATCACCCATCCCTCTGCATATCTGGTCGCTGCAAGCGCGCTGCCTTGCTACCACCGCTCTGGCGATAAATCACCGGGTAAGATTAGCGTAAAAAAGACAGCAAAATGCCGCCTGAATGATAAATCATCATCATGGAACGCAGGCAGCGAAGAGCACCAACTCTCAAATCGGTACTCCTTGTATGCTAAATACCTGCGCGCGTCAAATAGATGAAACACGTTCAGCATAAAAACATTACCGCTTTTACGGCTGTTTACTCACTGGAAACCAGTCGTGGCGTGATAAACACCACTAACTCGCGTCGTTCATCTTCTTTTCCGTCATGACGAAATAATTGCCCGAACCAGGGAATGTCGCCAAGCAACGGTACGCTATCCTGACCCGATTTATTTTTACGGGTAAAAATGCCGCCCAGCGCCAACGTTTCTCCGCTTTTTACCTCGACCTGCGTTTCGATCTCCTGCTTATCAATCGCCAGCACTTCGCCATCGGCCTGCTGTAGCACCTGCCCCGGAACGTTCTGGCTGATGTGTAATTTCAGCCGGATGCGACCTTTTTGTAACACCGTGGGCGTGACCTCCATCCCCAGGACGGCCTCTTTAAATTCCACCGACGTCGCGCCACTTTCCCCGCTGGAAACCTGATATGGAATTTCGCTCTCCTGTTTAATGCTGGCAGGCTGAAGATGTGAGGCCAGCAGACGCGGACTGGCGATAATATCCAGCTGCTGTTTTTGTTCGAGCGCGGAAAGCTCAAGATCCAGCAAGCGTCCGTTGATGCGCCCAATGTTAAAACCGACATGCGTTGTCGCCGTCGCTACGGAGAGGTCGCTACCAAGCGTGGTGACTTGCCCAACGCCACCAGCGTGTTGCGCATCGGCCAGCGTCCATTTCACGCCTAACTCACGCAAACTTTTTTCATTAATGGTGACAATATGCGCCGACAGCTCAACCTGCCCGACCGGCAGATCCATTTGCGCTACCCACTGTTCAAGCGCGCTTAACGCCGTTTTGTTATCTCGTAGCAAAAGGCGATTGGTGCGTTTATCGACGGTCATACTCCCTTTGGCACTCAGTAGCTTCTCCCCCGCTTTCGCCAGTTCTCCCGCGTCGGCGTATTGCAGGGTTATACTGCGATTTTCCAGCGGCAGATTTGCCTGCGCCCGCGCCTGCTCCGCCTCCTGGCGGGCGATATTGTCATTCTGCCAGGCAATGGAATGCACTGAGAGAATGTTGCCTTCCTGCCGCGTTATCAGTCCGGCGCTTTTCACTACAGTTTGTAGTGCCTGCTTCCAGGGAACATCTGTTAGATGTAACGACACCGTACCGCTGACGTCTGGCGACACGACCAGGTTCAACTTCTCCTGTTCAGCCAGCGCCTGCAACACCTGAGCTACCGGAACGTCATCCACCATCAGCGTCACTTTTTGCGGCTTTGCCGCCTGTACGCCGGGTATCAGCATCAACAGTAGTGCGGCTATCCATTGCTTCATTTGTATCTCCTTGCCGTTGCCACAACCATTGTGGCGGTTCGCAGTTTGTCCCGGTACCCAGCGTTAGTACGTCTGGCGTCAGCTGTAAAATTGTCCAGCCGTTTTCCAGCACATCGTTTTGCTGCACCCGTCGCCATTTCTTTTGCCCGTCTTTTATTACACCGATGATGCGCTCGCCTCGCCCTACCATCCCCTGATAGCGCCACTGGCTAAGTTCGCTAATCCGGCATATAGATCTTCCGGCGATTTAAAAGGGTCACGCATACCGGTTAAAAGGCACAATGCAATACCTGCCAACAACCAGCGTTTAACCCTCATGCGGCATCTCCAGTTGTAGCGTGAACAAAAGATCATCACCTTCCACGCTTAACGAAAAACGGCTCACGCTGACGTTGCGCTCTGCCAGCCGTGTAAATGCCGACGGCACTGCTTCCCACAGCGTTTTCAACGCCAACTCACCTCCCTGCGCGGATGGATGCCAGGAAACCAGTTGCGCGCCGGATAACTGAAAATCCAGTGGCGAAAAGGGCAGCGTTTTTTCCTCGCTGAAGGGAGTGGTGTCTACCAGGCGATACAGTGCGGCCCACTGCTGGTGATGACTTGCCCGTAGTCGAATTAATGCGTCGCGCTCTTCATGGTGTGTCGATGATAGAAAAATGAGCGTAACTAACATCAGCAACCAGAATGCCCAGCAAAACTGGCGGAGGCGGGGTGATGTGGCGAACCACCAGTCAAAGAACATGTTCATCGCTAACCTTCCTTGTTAACTGATACTCAAATTGCCAGCGTCCCTGCGCATCCTGCTGCGTGGCTCCCCGCTGATTGAGATGAAAAGACGCATCCTGGCGGAGTGACGTTTCTAGTGCGTTTAACGCGGTAATGCTTGTTGTCAGCCCCTTGATCTCCAGCGTTCCCTGCTGCCAGCTTATCGTTGTCAGCCAGGCGTGCTCGGGTAAAAGCGCCGCCAGTGCTTCCAGCGCAGATTGCCAGTCGCGGGTAAATTGTCGCTGGCGCTGCCGTTGCGAACGCTGTTCGCGTAACTGCTGTTGCTCCAGCAAACGTGGCTTCGTTATCTGTAAGCTGCGGGCGAGTTGTTGTTCCGCCTGAAGCAAAACTGCGTCTATGCGCGCTTCGGCGCTGCCTGTCAGACGCAGTATTAGCGTTATCCCGACGGCCAGCAGCAGAGGCGCAACGAACATCAGCAACCAGAAACGCAGAAAAGCGGTCCGGCGTTGCTGTCGCCAGGGCAAAAAATTAATTGGCGGATTCATCAGTACGCCTTCCCAAGCGCCAGCCCCAGCGCGATGGCAAAGTCTCCACCAGGCGGCGGTAGCGGCGGCTGACGAACAGAAACGGCCTCCCAGGGGTCAAATCCGCCTTCGCCACATATCGCGACGCTGTCGGGATCAACGGATAACGCTGCCGCCAGCTCCTTCGCGCTAGTCATCCCCACCGCCAGTTTGCGCCCCCAGCTATAGCGCGTCGCCCACAGCCACTGTTCGTTATCACGCCAGGCCAGACATTGCTGATGAGAAGGTAAAAAAGGCAGGAATCGCTGTAATGCACTGGCATCCGGGGTGATCGCACTAACATGAACACGCAACCTTTCTGCCAGCGTAAGCAGCGTTGCCAGCTCTTTGCTTTGCGCGGCAGTCACGTTATAAGCGGGGCTGAGTGAGTCTTCGCTGTAATCGAAGCGCAGGGAGTCCGGATCCATATCCAGCTCGCGGGCCATCGTCCCTGACAGCCAGGCCGTTTGCTCCCGCTCACCAAGGGACATCGACGGGCGCGGAAATGACCGCTGTAATGTGCGACTGGCGGGAAACGCCAACATAATGTGATGACGCTGCGGCAGTTCGCGACTCCACGGTAACAACGTTTTAGCCAGCTGCTGCGCATCAACAATCCGCCCATCTTTGATAATGTCGTGCGCCAGCGGCAACCGCCACCAGCGTTGCAAAAAGCATTCTTTTGCGCCCCGCACGATCGCAACCGCTGCCGCTTCTTGCTGTTGTAAATGCAAACCAATTTGCCAGATCTTAAATGTCATTGTGATGATCTCCTTATCACCCGTCACTCTGACGGGTATATCAATGCGTCTGGCTTGCCTTTATACTACCGCGCGTTTGTTTATAAACTGCCCAAATGAAACTAAATGGGAAATTTCCAGTGAAGTTCGTAAAGTATTTTTTGATCCTTGCAGTCTGTTGCATTCTGCTGGGAGCAGGCTCGATTTATGGCCTATACCGCTACATCGAGCCACAACTGCCGGATGTGGTGACATTAAAAGATGTTCGCCTGCAAATTCCGATGCAGATTTACAGCGCCGATGGCGAGCTGATTGCTCAATACGGTGAGAAACGTCGTATTCCGGTTACGTTGGATCAAATCCCACCGGAGATGGTGAAAGCCTTTATCGCGACGGAAGACAGCCGCTTCTACGAGCATCACGGCGTTGACCCGGTGGGGATCTTCCGTGCGGCAAGTGTGGCGCTGTTCTCCGGCCACGCGTCACAAGGGGCGAGTACCATTACCCAGCAGCTGGCGAGAAATTTCTTCCTCAGTCCAGAACGCACGATGATGCGTAAGATTAAGGAAGTCTTCCTCGCGATTCGCATTGAACAGTTGCTGACGAAAGACGAAATCCTCGAGCTTTATCTGAACAAGATTTACCTTGGTTACCGCGCCTATGGTGTCGGTGCTGCGGCACAAGTCTATTTCGGTAAAACGGTCGACCAACTGACGCTGAACGAAATGGCGGTGATAGCCGGGTTGCCGAAAGCGCCTTCCACCTTTAATCCGCTCTACTCAATGGATCGTGCCGTCGCGCGGCGTAACGTCGTACTGTCGCGGATGCTGGATGAAGGGTATATCACCCAGCAACAGTTCGATCAGACACGCACTGAGGCGATTAACGCTAATTATCACGCGCCGGAGATTGCTTTCTCTGCGCCGTACCTGAGCGAAATGGTGCGCCAGGAGATGTATAACCGTTATGGCGAAAGTGCCTATGAAGACGGTTATCGCATTTACACCACCATCACCCGCAAAGTGCAGCAGGCCGCGCAGCAGGCGGTACGTAATAACGTGCTGGACTACGACATGCGCCACGGCTATCGCGGCCCGGCAAATGTGCTGTGGAAAGTGGGCGAGTCGGCGTGGGATAACAACAAGATTACCGATACGCTGAAGGCGCTGCCGACCTATGGTCCGCTGCTGCCTGCCGCAGTCACCAGCGCCAATCCTCAGGGAGCGACGGCGATGCTGGCGGACGGGTCGACCGTCGCATTGAGTATGGAAGGCGTTCGCTGGGCGCGTCCTTACCGTTCGGATACTCAGCAGGGACCGACGCCGCGTAAAGTGACCGATGTTCTGCAAACGGGTCAGCAAATCTGGGTTCGTCAGGTTGGCGATGCATGGTGGCTGGCACAAGTGCCGGAAGTGAACTCGGCGCTGGTGTCGATCAATCCGCAAAATGGTGCCGTTATGGCGCTGGTCGGTGGCTTTGATTTCAATCAGAGCAAGTTTAACCGCGCCACCCAGGCACTGCGTCAGGTGGGTTCCAACATCAAACCGTTCCTCTACACCGCGGCGATGGATAAAGGTCTGACGCTGGCAAGTATGTTGAACGATGTGCCAATTTCTCGCTGGGATGCAGGTGCCGGTTCTGACTGGCAGCCGAAGAACTCACCACCGCAGTATGCTGGTCCAATTCGCTTACGTCAGGGGCTGGGTCAGTCGAAAAACGTGGTGATGGTACGTGCAATGCGGGCGATGGGCGTCGACTACGCTGCAGAATATCTGCAACGCTTCGGCTTCCCGGCGCAAAACATTGTCCACACCGAATCGCTGGCGCTGGGTTCAGCGTCCTTCACCCCAATGCAGGTGGCGCGCGGCTACGCGGTCATGGCGAACGGCGGCTTCCTAGTGGACCCGTGGTTTATCAGCAAAATTGAAAACGATCAGGGCGGCGTGATTTTCGAAGCGAAACCGAAAGTAGCCTGCCCGGAATGCGATATTCCAGTGATTTACGGTGATACGCAGAAATCGAACGTGCTGGAAAATAACGATGTTGAAGATGTCGCTATCTCCCGCGAGCAGCAGAATGTTTCTGTACCAATGCCGCAGCTGGAGCAGGCAAATCAGGCGTTAGTGGCGAAGACTGGCGCGCAGGAGTACGCACCGCACGTCATCAACACTCCGCTGGCATTCCTGATTAAGAGTGCTTTGAACACCAATATCTTTGGTGAACCAGGCTGGCAGGGTACCGGCTGGCGTGCAGGTCGTGATTTGCAGCGTCGCGATATCGGCGGGAAAACCGGTACCACTAACAGTTCGAAAGATGCGTGGTTCTCGGGTTACGGTCCGGGCGTTGTGACCTCGGTCTGGATTGGCTTTGATGATCACCGTCGTAATCTCGGTCATACAACGGCTTCCGGAGCGATTAAAGATCAGATCTCAGGTTACGAAGGCGGTGCCAAGAGTGCCCAGCCTGCATGGGACGCTTATATGAAAGCCGTTCTTGAAGGTGTGCCGGAGCAGCCGCTGACGCCGCCTCCGGGTATTGTGACGGTGAATATCGATCGCAGCACCGGGCAGTTAGCTAATGGTGGCAACAGCCGCGAAGAGTATTTCATCGAAGGTACGCAGCCGACACAACAGGCGGTGCACGAGGTGGGAACGACCATTATCGATAATGGTGAGGCACAGGAATTGTTCTGATTAAAAAGGCGCTTCGGCGCCTTTTCAGTTGGCTGACAAAGTGCATTTGTTTATGCCGGATGCGGGTGAACGCGTTATCCGGCTAACAAAATCGTGAAAAATCAATATATTGCAGGAACCCCATAAGCCTGATAAGCGTTGTGCATCAGGCAAACTTCACGCATTTACACTCGCCCCTGCCCTTTCAACCATTCGCGCACGAGGAACAGCGCGCTGACATTACGCGCTTCGTTGAAGTCAGGGTCTTCCAGCAAATCCATCATATGCGCCAGCGGCCAGCGCACCTGTGGTAGCGGCTCTGGCTCATCGCCTTCCAGCGATTCCGGGTAGAGATCTTGCGCGACCACGATATTCATTTTGCTGGAAAAGTAAGACGGTGCCATGCTGAGCTTCTTCAAAAAAGTCAGATCGTTCGCACCAAATCCAACCTCTTCTTTTAGCTCGCGGTTAGCGGCTTCGTAGACGCTTTCACCCGGATCAATTAATCCTTTCGAAAAACCTAATTCGTAGGATTCAGTTCCCACTGCGTATTCGCGGATCAGGATCAGGTGATCGTCCACAATCGGCACAATCATCACTGCTTCCCGGTTGGTTGGACGCATTCGTTCATAAACACGCCGCACGCCATTGCTGAACTCCAGATCCACGCTCTCGACGGTAAACAGTCGGGAACGGGCTACAGTTTCAACATTCAGAATGGTGGGTTTTTGTAATGATTTGTTCATCGTGGGATCTATGCTGTGAAATCAGCGGTTATTGTGCGATATCGGACACGCTTTCGGCAATGTGAATTGCATGTTATTTACATTTATGTAACTTAATAAATAATCGTCCTCAAATCAAATTAAAAGTCAATAGGTTGAAATAACTCCAGGAATTTGCTGATATTCCGCCTTCAGAGGGTTTGCTATGATCAGCGGTTACTGTGATGTGCTTAATGATGCTCAAGTTAAGCTCCACGCTTGCCGATAGCCAACCGCAGAATCATGTATTGTGTCCGGTGCGACTGACCACGCCTGACAGACTAAGTAAGATGGGGAAAGCATGAGCACCATTGTGATTTTTTTAGCTGCTTTGCTGGCCTGCTCACTACTTGCGGGATGGCTGATAAAAGTGCGATCCAGACGGCGTCAGCTGCCCTGGACCAACGCCTTCGCGGATGCGCAAACGCGTAAACTCACACCTGAAGAACGTAGCGCCGTTGAAAATTATCTTGAGAGCCTGACGCAGGTATTACAGGTGCCTGGCCCAACGGAAGCTAGCGCGGCACCGATCTCTCTGGCGCTGAATGCCGAAAGCAACAACGTCATGATGCTGACACACGCTATCACACGTTACGGCATCTCTACCGACGATCCGAATAAATGGCGTTACTACCTCGATTCGGTAGAAGTCCACCTGCCCCCCTTCTGGGAACAGTACATCAACGATGAGAATACCGTTGAACTGATTCATACCGATTCGCTGCCGTTGGTTATTTCACTCAACGGTCATACGCTGCAGGAGTACATGCAGGAAACGCGCGGCTATGCCTTGCAACCTGTTCCGTCCACGCAGGCGTCGATTCGCGGGGAAGAGAGTGAGCAAATCGAGCTACTCAATATTCGCAAAGAAACGCATGAAGAATATGCGCTGAGTCGTCCGCGCGGGCTGCGTGAAGCGTTGCTGATCGTCGCCTCCTTCCTGATGTTCTTTTTCTGCCTGATTACCCCGGATGTATTTGTTCCGTGGCTGGCAGGCGGCGCATTACTGCTGCTGGGCGCAGGTCTGTGGGGGCTATTCGCGCCCCCGGCAAAATCCTCCCTGCGAGAAATTCATTGTCTGCGCGGTACACCCCGTCGTTGGGGATTGTTTGGCGAAAACGATCAGGAACAGATCAACAATATTTCACTCGGTATTATCGACCTGGTCTATCCCGCACACTGGCAGCCATACATTGCTCAGGATCTCGGTCAACAAACCGATATTGATATCTATCTCGACCGCCACGTAGTGCGTCAGGGGCGATATCTTTCGCTGCATGATGAAGTAAAAAACTTTCCGTTACAGCACTGGCTGCGCAGTACGATTATCGCTGCGGGCTCGCTGCTAGTGCTGTTTATGCTGTTATTCTGGATCCCGCTGGATATGCCGCTGAAATTCACTCTCTCATGGATGAAAGGCGCGCAGACCATTGAAGCCACCAGCGTAAAACAACTGGCTGACGCTGGCGTGCGGGTAGGCGATACATTGCGTATTAGCGGTACGGGAATGTGTAATATTCGCACTTCCGGAACCTGGAGCGCGAAAACCAATTCACCTTTTTTACCGTTTGACTGCTCGCAGATCATCTGGAATGACGCCCGCTCATTACCATTACCAGAATCTGAACTGGTCAACAAAGCGACGGCATTGACTGAAGCAGTTAATCGCCAGCTGCACCCTAAACCGGAAGATGAATCTCGCGTCAGTGCCTCATTACGTTCAGCGATTCAAAAATCCGGCATGGTATTGCTTGATGATTTTGGCGACATTGTACTGAAGACAGCGGATTTATGTTCTGCCAAAGATGACTGTGTGCGACTGAAAAATGCGCTGGTCAATCTCGGCAACAGTAAAGACTGGGACGCGCTGGTAAAACGCGCCAACGCCGGGAAGCTCGATGGCGTGAATGTGTTATTACGCCCGGTGAGTGCTGAATCGCTGGATAACCTGGTGGCAACCTCCACCGCGCCGTTTATCACGCATGAAACGGCGCGAGCGGCACAATCACTAAACAGTCCGGCCCCCGGCGGATTCCTGATTGTCAGCGACGAAGGCAGCGATTTTGTTGATCAGCCCTGGCCTTCGGCATCACTTTACGACTACCCGCCGCAAGAACAGTGGAACGCTTTCCAGAAACTGGCACAAATGCTGATGCATACGCCGTTTAACGCCGAAGGTATCGTCACAAAAATCTTCACTGACGCCAATGGTACGCAGCATATTGGCCTTCATCCGATCCCGGATCGTTCCGGCCTGTGGCGCTATCTCAGCACCACATTGCTGCTACTGACGATGCTGGGTAGCGCCATTTACAATGGCGTACAGGCCTGGCGTCGTTACCAGCGTCATCGCACTCGCATGATGGAGATTCAGGCCTATTATGAAAGCTGCCTGAACCCGCAACTGATCACCCCTTCAGAAAGCCTTATCGAATAACACGTTTGCGCGGCAGGTTATGCTACCCTGTCGCGCAAATTGCTTCACTCTGGAGATTTCCCTCATGCATATCAACATTGCCTGGCAGGACGTAGATACCGTTCTGCTGGATATGGACGGCACGTTGCTCGACCTCGCCTTCGATAACTATTTCTGGCAAAAGCTGGTGCCTGAAACATGGGGCGCGAAAAACGGGGTTACGCCACAGGAAGCGATGGAATATATGCGCCAGCAATATCACGACGTACAGCATACGCTAAACTGGTACTGTCTTGATTACTGGAGTGAGCAACTGGGTCTGGATATCTGTGCGATGACCACCGAGATGGGACCGCGCGCCGTACTGCGTGAAGATACCATTCCGTTTCTTGAGGCACTGAAAGCCAGCGGTAAGCAGCGAATTTTGCTCACCAATGCTCATCCGCACAACCTGGCGGTAAAACTTGAGCATACGGGTCTGGACGCACACCTTGATTTATTACTTTCCACCCACACATTTGGTTATCCGAAAGAGGATCAGCGGTTATGGCATGCGGTGGCCGAAGCTACGGGTCTGAAAGCTGAAAGAACGCTGTTTATTGATGACAGCGAAGCGATTCTCGATGCTGCCGCGCAATTTGGTATTCGTTACTGCCTCGGCGTGACTAATCCTGATTCCGGGATTGCCGAGAAACAGTATCAACGCCATCCGTCACTGAATGACTACCGCCGCCTGATCCCCTCGCTAATGTGAAGGAGACGCCATGAAAGAGAAACCTGCTGTTGAGGTTCGACTGGATAAATGGCTATGGGCTGCCCGTTTTTATAAAACCCGCGCGCTGGCCCGTGAAATGATTGAAGGCGGTAAGGTGCATTACAACGGGCAGCGCAGCAAGCCGAGCAAAATCGTCGAGCTGAATGCCACGCTCACTCTGCGCCAGGGAAATGACGAACGCACGGTGATTGTAAAGGCGATTACTGAACAGCGTCGCCCCGCCAGCGAGGCAGCCTTGCTGTATGAAGAGACTGCGGAAAGTGTAGAGAAACGCGAAAAAATGGCGATGGCACGTAAACTTAATGCCTTAACCATGCCGCACCCGGACCGACGCCCGGACAAAAAAGAGCGCCGCGACCTGTTACGATTTAAACACGGCGACAGTGAATAACTGTCACCTGCAAGAGAGATGATTATGCCGCAACATGACCAATTACATCGCTATCTGTTTGAAAATTTTGCCGTTCGCGGCGAACTGGTAACCGTTTCGGAAACCCTGCAACAGATCCTTGAGAACCACGATTATCCGCAGCCCGTTAAAAACGTGCTGGCAGAACTGCTGGTTGCGACCAGCCTGTTAACCGCTACGCTGAAGTTTGATGGTGATATCACCGTACAGCTGCAGGGCGACGGTCCGATGAATCTGGCGGTTATTAACGGTAACAATAACCAGCAAATGCGCGGTGTGGCGCGCGTGCAGGGCGAAATTCCAGAAAATGCCGACCTGAAAACGCTGGTCGGCAATGGTTACGTGGTGATCACCATTACCCCGAGCGAAGGCGAACGCTATCAGGGCGTAGTTGGTCTGGAAGGTGATACCCTGGCGGCCTGCCTAGAAGATTACTTTATGCGTTCTGAACAGCTGCCGACGCGCCTGTTTATTCGCACCGGCGACGTAGACGGCAAACCGGCTGCAGGCGGTATGTTGTTGCAGGTAATGCCTGCGCAAAATACCCAACAGGACGACTTTGACCACCTGGCGACGCTAACCGAAACCATCAAAACCGAAGAACTGCTGACCTTACCGGCAAACGAAGTGTTGTGGCGTTTGTATCACGAAGAAGAGGTGACGGTTTACGATCCGCAGGATGTGGAGTTCAAATGCACCTGCTCGCGTGAACGTTGCGCCGATGCGCTGAAAACGCTGCCTGATGAAGAAGTTGATAGCATCCTGGCGGAAGATGGCGAAATTGACATGCATTGTGATTACTGCGGTAACCACTATCTGTTCAATGCGATGGATATTGCTGAAATCCGCAACAACGCGTCTCCGGCAGATCCGTAAGTTCATTAATGAGTATGTCCGGCAGAGAGGGCTCTGCCGGATTTTACGACTTAATGGCCTGATGTGCTGCGCTTACCAGCGCCTATGAAATAAATCGCAAATTATTTTGGTCAGATACAGCGTCGTATCCGATAAAAGCGTTGTCACTTACTTAAGTTTATTTCCAGCGTTTCACCATCTACCGTCAGATCGCGCCACGCTTTCGGCCTCGTCCCCAGTTTTCCATCCTTCGCAGCTGTGAGTAATTTTTCTTTCGTTATTTCGTTCGGAAGTAAACTCATATCAAGCGCGTCCCATTCTTTTCTGTCTGAGTCAAAGCCATAGACAATGACTCTGTCATCATTAAAAGCAAACAGGATCCGCTCCGCCTGACCATCACTATTCAGATCTTGCTCGACCAGTACGCAGGCGTCTTTTTCAATACAGGTCATCACGTTATAGCGATCCTGGATTAAGGCCGACCAGAATGTCGCATCCGGTTTAACAGAACCAGGGGCAATTAACACATTTTCGGCGAATACTTTTTCCGATACCTGTTCCTGAAGATGTTGCTCTCCATCTAACGCCATCAGCAGATCCCGCGCGCGTTTCGGGTCTTTCATAAACCCGGCATCGCTTTTCAGCGACTCAAGCGCCGCACGTCCATAGCGACCGCTCTGTTCGAGCATGTAGATAGTTACCTGGTCTGGCGTGTTTTTGCCGCTCTGATAACGCGCCATATGACTGTTCACGCTAATACGCATACTGTCCAGCACCGGCGAATTAAGAAGCACCAGTATCACCAACACCAATAACGAAACCGCAAGGTTCACTTTGCCCTGAAGAACAAGGGGATTTTGCCCATTACGCCAGACGATACTGACAAAATACCCCAGCGACCACACCAGTAACACCAGCTCCGCCAGCGCGCCCTGCAAGCGGTCGACAGTCCAGCCGTACTGAGCGACCCGCAGCCATAACCCCCAGGTGGCGACGAACACATACAGCGGAGCAACCAGCAAAGCGGTTTTAATCAGGCAACGCAACGGCCCCGTCCAGGGAAGTGACGCTTTTTGCGGATCGCGGACAATAGCCATTAAGATCAATTGCAAAAAGGCCAGCGTTAACAGCAACCCGGCGGCGGAGATGTGGCGAGAAATCGCGCTCAGGCCCGTAAACGGCAGGGTGATGATAAACATCAGGGTTAGCAATGATACTAACGGCAGCAACCCCGTGGCGATTAGCGTGAACAACTTTTGAATAGAGTCGATTAAACGTGACTGTGTACGCGCGAGGATCACCGCCAGTGCGGTAACCAGACCAAATGTAAGATACATAAACCAGTCGGTTGCAAAAAAGAGCGTATTGAAAAACGTGATGCCAACAAGTTTAAACAACTCACCCCACAGTAAAAGCACCAGCCACGTCAGGCCATTGGAGAGAAAAATCACCAGTAATATAAGTACGTTATGCCATACTGACTGGTAAAAGTAGCTATAGCGGCTACTGCCATTGCGGATACGAAGGCTTTGTTGTATCCACGGTAGCAACAACATTGCCATCAACAGCAGATAGCAGCCAAAATCCCAAATCGCCTTTTCAGCTCTCCAGGGGTTCATGCCATCAGTTTGCCACTTCAGCCAACCGCTCATCCCTGTCGTGGCAATAAACACCAGCGCCAGCCATCCCCAAAGGCGCTTCTGTTTAAAAGAGATCACGGAGAAGAGTAAAACGGATGAAAACGCGACGGTCGCAGGCACGCCATAAACAATCCAACTGTGATTTTTTCCGGCAAGCCAGGCGATAAGCAGGTAGCAAACCAGCCCCTGAAGTAATCCGGTAGCAATCATCCCCTGAAGTAATCCGGTAGCAATCATCCCCCAGCGTGTTGCCGGTGAAAGTTCAACGTTATCCATGTTGGTTATCCAGAATCAAAAGGTGGGTTAATTATCGCATCCGGGCAGTAGTATTTTGCTTTTTTCAGAAAATAATCAAAAAAAGTTAGCGTGGTGAATCGATACTTTACCGGTTGAATTTGCATCAATTTCATTCAGGAATGCGATTCCACTCACAATATTCCCGCCATATAAACCAAGATTTAACCTTTTGAGAACATTTTCCACACCTAAAATGCTATTTCTGCGATAATAGCAACCGTTTCGTGACAGGAATCACGGAGTTTTTTGTCAAATATGAATTTCTCCAGATACGTAAATCTATGAGCCTTGTCGCGGTTAACACCCCCAAAAAGACTTTACTATTCAGGCAATACATATTGGCTAAGGAGCAGTGAAATGCGCGTTAACAATGGTTTGCCCCCGCAAGAACTCGAGGCTTATGGTATCAGTGACGTACATGATATCGTTTACAACCCAAGCTACGACCTGCTGTATCAGGAAGAGCTCGATCCGAGCCTGACAGGTTATGAGCGCGGGGTGTTAACTAATCTGGGTGCCGTTGCCGTCGATACCGGGATCTTCACCGGTCGTTCACCAAAAGATAAGTATATCGTCCGTGACGATACCACTCGCGATACTTTCTGGTGGGCAGACAAAGGCAAAGGTAAGAACGACAACAAACCTCTCTCTCCGGAAACCTGGCAGCATCTGAAAGGCCTGGTGACCAGGCAGCTTTCCGGCAAACGTCTGTTCGTTGTCGACGCTTTCTGTGGTGCGAACCCGGATACTCGTCTTTCCGTCCGTTTCATCACCGAAGTGGCCTGGCAGGCGCATTTTGTCAAAAACATGTTTATTCGCCCGAGCGATGAAGAGCTGGCAGGTTTCAAACCAGACTTTATCGTTATGAACGGCGCGAAGTGCACTAACCCGCAGTGGAAAGAACAGGGTCTGAACTCCGAAAACTTCGTGGCGTTTAACCTGACCGAGCGCATGCAGCTGATTGGCGGCACCTGGTACGGCGGCGAAATGAAGAAAGGGATGTTCTCGATGATGAACTACCTGCTGCCGCTGAAAGGTATCGCTTCTATGCACTGCTCCGCCAACGTTGGCGAGAAAGGCGATGTTGCGGTGTTCTTCGGCCTTTCCGGCACCGGTAAAACCACCCTTTCCACCGACCCGAAACGCCGCCTGATTGGCGATGACGAACACGGCTGGGACGATGACGGCGTGTTTAATTTCGAAGGCGGCTGCTACGCAAAAACTATCAAGCTGTCGAAAGAAGCGGAACCTGAAATCTACAACGCTATCCGTCGTGATGCGCTGCTGGAAAACGTCACCGTGCGTGAAGATGGCACTATCGACTTTGATGATGGTTCAAAAACCG
Source organism: Shigella sp. FJ200513 (assembly GCF_040495915.1). Taxonomy (NCBI): domain Bacteria; kingdom Pseudomonadati; phylum Pseudomonadota; class Gammaproteobacteria; order Enterobacterales; family Enterobacteriaceae; genus Shigella; species Shigella sp. FJ200513. The sequence goes on from NZ_JBDYCV010000003.1 coordinate 79,276, forward strand.
AGAACACCCGCGTTTCTTATCCAATCTATCACATCGATAACATCGTTAAGCCGGTTTCCAAAGCGGGCCACGCGACTAAGGTTATCTTCCTGACTGCTGATGCTTTCGGCGTGTTGCCGCCGGTTTCTCGCCTGACTGCCGATCAAACCCAGTATCACTTCCTCTCTGGCTTCACCGCCAAACTGGCCGGTACTGAGCGTGGCATCACCGAACCGACGCCAACCTTCTCCGCTTGCTTCGGCGCGGCGTTCCTGTCGCTGCACCCGACTCAGTACGCAGAAGTGCTGGTGAAACGTATGCAGGCGGCGGGCGCGCAGGCTTATCTGGTTAACACTGGCTGGAACGGCACTGGCAAACGTATCTCGATTAAAGATACCCGCGCCATTATCGACGCCATCCTCAACGGTTCGCTGGATAATGCAGAAACCTTCACTCTGCCGATGTTTAACCTGGCGATCCCAACCGAACTGCCGGGCGTAGACACGAAGATTCTCGATCCGCGTAACACCTACGCTTCTCCGGAACAGTGGCAGGAAAAAGCCGAAACCCTGGCGAAACTGTTTATCGACAACTTCGATAAATACACCGACACCCCTGCGGGTGCCGCGCTGGTAGCGGCTGGTCCGAAACTGTAATGATTTGAAGCTGGAGAATATCTATCCAGTATCTTATAGAAAGCAAAACGGGAGGCACCTTCGCCTCCCGTTTATTTACCCTTCTTTTGTCGTGCCCTGCGCCCGCGTTACCGGCACTGGCAGCCAGGCGCGAATGGAAAGCCCGCCCCGCTCGCTGGTGCCAAGCTCCAGCATCCCGTTATGGTTATCCACGATACGCTGCACAATTGCCAGCCCTAATCCCGTGCCGCTAATGGTGCGCGCACTGTCGCCGCGGACAAACGGCTGGAACAGGTGCTTACGTTGTTCCGGCGCAATTCCCGGACCGTCATCTTCCACCTGGAACCAGGCGCGATTCGGCTCCGTTCCGCTGCTGACTTTGATCCAGCCATTGCCATAACGGGCGGCGTTGACCACCATATTCGCCACCGCGCGTTTGATCGACAGCGGGTGCATTTTCACTTCAATGCTGCCGGGGTAAAGCGCGGTTTCAATTTCCCGCTCATAGCCACTTTCGGCAGCAATCACCTCACCGAGCACTGCATTAAGATCCGCCATTTCCATCGGCATCTCCTGCCCGGTGCGCAGGTAGTCGATAAACTGCTCAATGATGGCGTTGCACTCTTCGATATCTTTATTGATCGATTCTGCCAGATAGCCATCCTGCTCGCTCATCATCTCAGTCGCCAGGCGAATACGCGTCAGCGGCGTGCGCAAGTCGTGACTTACCCCCGCCATCAGCAGCGTGCGGTCATCCGCCAGTTGCTTAACACCAGCCGCCATATGGTTAAAGGCACGGGTAACGGAACGCACCTCCGAAGCGCCATATTCACGCAGCGGCGGCGGAATAATCCCTTTACCAACCTGCAAGGCTGCGTGTTCGAGATCGACCAACGGTCGGTTCTGGATACGAATAAACAGCCACGCCCCGCCTATCGCCAATAGCATAATCGCCAGCGTATAGCGGAACAGCGGAGAGAAATCGCCCTGATGAATTTCGGTCAGCGGCACGCGTACCCAGATATTGGGCGACAGCCAGGTTTTCAGCCAGACGACAGGCGAACTTTTGTTGACCTCAACGCGCACTTCCGTCGGGCCGCCCAGTTGCTGTGCCATCTGATGGCTTAAGAATTCATAGTGTTGCGCCCAACGCAGACCTGCCTCTTCGGCAGCCTCGTTGGAGTAGAGAGAGATCCCCAGCTCACGGTAGATCTCCCGACGGAAAGCGGGAGGCACAACCAACTGCGTGCCGTCCTCCAGTTGCAGTTTGTCGGTCATCAACATACGCACTTCGTACGCGAGGACTTTATTAAACTGCTGGAGGCTCGGCAAAATCGCGAAGTTCAGCACCACCAGATAAGTCGTCACCAGGCTGGCGAACAGCAAGGTGACGATGAGCAATAACGTACGGGCAAATGAACTTCGTGGCGAGAAGCGCAATCGCCTCATGCTTTAGAGCCGTCCGGTACAAAGACGTAGCCCAGGCCCCAAACGGTCTGAATGTAACGCGGATGCGCTGGATCTTCTTCTACCATGCGGCGCAGACGCGAAATCTGCACGTCGATGGAGCGTTCCATTGCGGAATATTCACGACCACGGGCAAGGTTCATCAGCTTATCGCGGGAGAGCGGCTCACGCGGATGGCTGACCAGTGCCTTCAGTACCGCAAACTCACCGCTGGTGAGCGGCATCGGCTCATCTTCGCGGAACATTTCGCGCGTACCGAGGTTAAGTTTGAACTTACCGAAAGCAATTACCGCCTCTTCCTGTGACGGTGCGCCTGGCAGTTCGTTCGCCTGACGACGCAGCACCGCACGAATACGGGCCAGCAGTTCACGCGGGTTAAACGGTTTTGGAATGTAGTCGTCAGCGCCAATCTCCAGGCCTACGATACGGTCCACTTCTTCCCCTTTCGCCGTCACCATAATGATCGGCATCGGGTTGCTCTGACTACGAAGACGTCGGCAAATCGACAAGCCATCTTCACCAGGTAACATTAAATCCAGTACCATAAGATGGAAAGATTCACGAGTCAGCAGGCGATCCATCTGTTCTGCATTAGCGACGCTTCGAACCTGGAAGCCTTGTTCGGTGAGATAACGTTCCAGCAGCGCACGCAGGCGCATGTCGTCATCGACCACCAGAATCTTGTAGTTCTCTTGCATTGTTTGTACTCCCAAAGGTTCGCAACAATTTGTAAGCGTGTATTCTTAAAAAAGCTCACGTTCGTCACCAGCTAAATCTGGTATGAATTTCAGCCTAAATTGTTACAAAGCATATTAAACAGCAGCTTAAGTATACAATTTATTCGGCGAAACATTATTGATTCTGTTGATATGATCACGTTATACCCAATGTGCGCATTATCAAACAGACAAAGGGAATCAACGAGATGAAAACGCCCCTGGTTACCCGGGAAGGGTATGAAAAACTCAAACAAGAGCTTAATTATCTCTGGCGTGAAGAACGCCCGGAGGTCACAAAAAAGGTGACCTGGGCCGCAAGTCTGGGCGACCGCAGCGAAAATGCTGACTATCAGTATAATAAAAAGCGTCTGCGTGAAATCGACCGTCGCGTGCGCTATCTCACTAAATGCCTGGAAAATCTCAAAATCGTCGATTACTCCCCTCAGCAGGAAGGCAAAGTCTTTTTTGGCGCGTGGGTGGAGATTGAAAACGACGATGGCGTGACTCACCGTTTCCGTATTGTCGGCTACGATGAAATTTTTGGCCGTAAAGATTACATCTCTATCGATTCCCCGATGGCCCGCGCATTGCTGAAAAAAGAAGTCGGCGATCTGGCGGTGGTGAATACCCCTGCCGGGGAAGCGAACTGGTATGTTAATGCTATCGAGTACGTGAAACCGTAAGGAAGAGTCTTAACCTCCTGCCGATGGCTGGCATTTTTGCCAGCCAGTCCGTATAACTATCCCCTGATTTTTGATCCGAAAAGATGAACTCAAACCATGATGAATGATTCGTTCTGCCGCATTATTGCGGGTGAAATTCAGGCGCGCCCGGAACAGGTTGACGCTGCCGTTCGCCTGCTTGACGAAGGGAATACCGTGCCGTTTATCGCACGTTATCGTAAGGAAATCACCGGCGGTCTGGATGACACGCAGCTGCGTAATCTGGAAACGCGTCTGAGCTATCTGCGCGAGCTGGAAGAGAGACGTCAGGCGATCCTCAAATCCATTTCCGAGCAAGGCAAACTCACCGATGATCTGGCGAAGGCCATCAACGCCACCCTAAGCAAAACCGAACTCGAAGACCTCTACCTGCCCTACAAACCTAAACGCCGCACCCGCGGGCAAATCGCCATTGAAGCAGGGCTTGAGCCGTTGGCTGACCTGCTGTGGAGCGATCCGTCACACACGCCAGAAGTCGCCGCTGCACAATATGTTGATGCCGATAAAGGCGTGGCAGATACCAAAGCCGCGCTGGATGGCGCGCGCTATATCCTGATGGAACGGTTTGCCGAAGATGCCACGCTGCTGGCGAAAGTGCGTGATTATCTGTGGAAGAACGCGCATTTGGTTTCTACGGTGGTGAGCGGTAAAGAAGAGGAAGGGGCGAAATTCCGCGACTATTTCGATCATCACGAACCGTTGTCCACGGTGCCTTCTCACCGCGCGCTGGCGATGTTCCGTGGGCGTAACGAAGGCGTACTCCAGCTTTCGCTGAATGCCGATCCGCAGTTCGATGAGCCGCCCAAAGAGAGCTATTGCGAGCAAATCATCATGGATCACCTTGGCCTGTGCCTGAACAATGCCCCGGCGGATAGCTGGCGCAAAAGCGTAGTGAGCTGGACCTGGCGCATCAAGGTGCTGATGCATCTGGAAACCGAACTGATGGGTACCGTGCGCGAACGCGCGGAAGATGAAGCAATCAACGTCTTTGCCCGTAACCTGCACGATCTGCTGATGGCGGCCCCTGCCGGACTGCGTGCAACGATGGGCCTCGATCCGGGTCTGCGTACCGGGGTAAAAGTGGCGGTGGTCGATGCCACTGGCAAACTGGTGGCGACCGATACCATTTACCCGCACACCGGACAAGCCGCAAAAGCAGCGATGACCGTTGCTGCCTTGTGTGAAAAACATAACGTTGAACTGGTGGCGATCGGCAACGGTACAGCTTCCCGCGAAACTGAACGTTTCTATCTCGACGTGCAGAAGCAGTTCCCGAAAGTGACCGCACAGAAAGTGATCGTCAGCGAAGCTGGCGCGTCGGTTTACTCAGCTTCCGAGCTGGCAGCGCAGGAGTTCCCGGATCTCGACGTTTCGCTGCGTGGTGCGGTATCTATCGCCCGCCGTTTGCAGGATCCGCTGGCGGAGCTGGTGAAAATCGATCCGAAATCTATCGGCGTAGGTCAGTATCAGCATGACGTCAGCCAGACGCAACTGGCCCGCAAACTGGATGCAGTAGTAGAAGACTGCGTAAACGCCGTTGGCGTCGATCTCAACACCGCTTCTGTTCCGCTATTAACCCGCGTGGCGGGCCTGACGCGCATGATGGCGCAAAACATCGTGGCCTGGCGCGATGAGAACGGCCAGTTCCAGAACCGTCAGCAACTGCTGAAAGTCAGCCGTCTGGGGCCGAAAGCCTTCGAGCAGTGCGCGGGCTTCCTGCGCATTAACCACGGTGATAACCCGCTGGACGCCTCTACCGTTCATCCGGAAGCCTATCCGGTGGTGGAACGCATTCTGGCAGCAACACAGCAGGCACTGAAAGATCTGATGGGTAACAGCAGCGAACTGCGTAACCTGAAAGCGTCTGACTTTACTGATGAAAAATTCGGTGTGCCGACAGTAACTGACATCATCAAAGAGCTGGAAAAACCGGGTCGCGATCCGCGTCCGGAATTTAAAACCGCTCAGTTTGCCGATGGCGTCGAGACAATGAACGACCTGCAACCGGGTATGATCCTCGAAGGCGCAGTGACCAACGTCACCAACTTTGGCGCGTTTGTCGATATTGGCGTGCATCAGGACGGCCTGGTTCACATCTCTTCATTGTCGAACAAGTTTGTGGAAGATCCGCATACCGTGGTGAAAGCGGGCGACATTGTGAAGGTGAAAGTGCTGGAAGTGGATCTTCAGCGTAAACGTATCGCCCTGACTATGCGTCTGGACGAGCAGCCTGGCGAAACCAACTCTCGTCGCGGCGGCGGTAATGAACGCCCGCAAAACAACCGTCCGGCAGCCAAACCACGCGGTCGTGAAGCGCAGCCTGCCGGTAATAGCGCGATGATGGATGCGCTGGCGGCAGCGATGGGTAAAAAACGTTAAACGCCCGGACTGGCCCCTAAACCTGCGCGATAAGGCGTTCACGCCGCATCTGGCAACGAACGCTTTGCCTGACATAAAAGTGCCGGAGAATATCTCCGGCACTTTTATTCCACAGCCAAACTCACAATATACTCCGTTAATATTTATCACTTCATTAACAACTGAAACCTTAATTAAACATTAGCCAGTCCGGGTAACTCACTATTCGAATTATATTTTCGCTGCGATATAACCTTGAGCCACATCAACATTGAGTCAGATTATTATTCAAACCAACATTCGCACACATTTTAAGTATTGCTGATAGAAACCATTCTCATTATCATTGTGTTGTTGATTATTTAATCTCTCCTTTGTTGGCAAATCATCTGGTCTCATGTCGCGGTCAAACGCCCCATGAGGTAGTTATCCAGTTAATGAGAAACAAGTAGGCACCTATGCAATACACTCCAGATACTGCGTGGAAAATCACTGGCTTTTCCCGTGAAATCAGCCCGGCATATCGCCAAAAACTGCTTTCTCTAGGCATGTTACCTGGCTCCTCTTTTGATGTGGTGCGCGTCGCTCCACTCGGCGACCCCATTCATATCGAAACCCGTCGTGTGAGCCTGGTATTACGCAAAAAAGATCTGGCCTTATTAGAAGTGGAAGCGGTTTCCTGTTAATACGGTGATAACAACAATGAAAAAATTAACCATTGGCTTAATTGGTAATCCAAATTCTGGCAAGACAACCTTATTTAACCAGCTCACTGGCGCACGTCAGCGTGTAGGTAACTGGGCTGGCGTTACCGTCGAACGTAAAGAAGGGCAATTCTCCACCACCGATCATCAGGTCACGCTGGTGGACCTGCCCGGCACCTATTCTCTGACCACCATCTCATCGCAGACCTCGCTCGATGAGCAAATCGCCTGTCACTACATTTTGAGTGGCGACGCCGACCTGCTGATTAACGTGGTGGATGCGTCTAACCTTGAGCGTAACCTGTACCTGACGCTGCAACTGCTGGAACTCGGCATTCCCTGCATCGTGGCGCTGAACATGCTCGACATTGCCGAGAAGCAAAATATTCGTATTGAAATTGATGCTCTATCGGCACGTCTTGGCTGCCCGGTGATCCCGCTGGTTTCAACCCGTGGTCGCGGTATTGAAGCGCTCAAGCTGGCGATTGATCGCTATAAAGCTAACGAGAATGTGGAACTGGTGCATTACGCACAGCCGCTACTCAACGAAGCAGATTCACTGGCAAAAGTGATGCCTTCCGACATCCCGCTGAAACAACGTCGCTGGCTGGGCCTGCAAATGCTGGAAGGCGATATCTACAGCCGCGCCTACGCCGGTGAAGCGTCGCAGCATCTGGATGCCACCCTCGCCCGTCTGCGTAATGAAATGGATGATCCGGCGCTGCACATTGCCGATGCGCGTTACCAGTGCATTGCTGCCATCTGTGATGTGGTAAGCAACACCCTGACGGCAGAACCCAGCCGTTTCACCACTGCGGTAGATAAAATCGTGCTCAACCGTTTCCTCGGTCTGCCGATTTTCCTCTTTGTGATGTACCTGATGTTCCTGCTGGCTATCAACATCGGCGGGGCGTTACAGCCGCTGTTTAACGTCGGCTCCGTGGCGCTATTTGTGCATGGTATTCAATGGATTGGCTACACGCTCCACTTCCCGGACTGGCTGACTATCTTCCTCGCCCAGGGCCTGGGTGGCGGTATTAACACCGTGCTGCCACTGGTGCCGCAGATCGGCATGATGTACCTGTTCCTCTCCTTCCTTGAGGACTCCGGCTATATGGCGCGTGCAGCGTTTGTGATGGACCGCCTGATGCAGGCGCTGGGCTTGCCGGGGAAATCCTTTGTGCCGCTGATCGTCGGTTTCGGTTGTAACGTACCGTCGGTAATGGGCGCACGTACGCTTGATGCACCGCGTGAACGTCTGATGACCATCATGATGGCACCGTTTATGTCCTGCGGCGCGCGTCTGGCTATCTTCGCAGTATTCGCGGCTGCCTTCTTCGGGCAGAACGGTGCCCTGGCGGTTTTCTCGCTGTATATGCTCGGTATCGTGATGGCGGTGCTGACTGGCCTGATGCTCAAGTACACCATCATGCGCGGTGAAGCGACGCCGTTTGTCATGGAGCTGCCGGTCTACCATGTACCACACGTTAAAAGCCTGATTATCCAGACCTGGCAGCGTCTGAAGGGCTTCGTTCTGCGTGCTGGTAAAGTGATTATCATCGTCAGCATTTTCCTGAGCGCTTTCAACAGCTTCTCGTTGAGCGGGAAAATCGTCGATAACATCAACGACTCGGCGCTGGCTTCCGTCAGCCGGGTGATAACCCCTGTCTTCAAGCCGATTGGCGTACATGAAGATAACTGGCAGGCAACGGTTGGCCTGTTTACGGGCGCAATGGCAAAAGAAGTGGTGGTGGGTACGCTCAACACCCTCTACACCGCAGAAAATATTCAGGACGAAGAGTTCAATCCGGCGGAATTCAACCTCGGTGAAGAGCTGTTCAGTGCGGTAGATGAAACCTGGCAGAGCCTGAAAGACACCTTCAGCCTTAGCGTACTGATGAACCCCATTGAAGCTAGCAAAGGCAACGGTGAAATGGGTACCGGGGCGATGGGCGTGATGGATCAGAAATTCGGTAGCGCAGCTGCCGCATACAGCTACCTGATTTTCGTCCTGCTGTATGTACCATGTATCTCGGTGATGGGAGCCATCGCCCGTGAATCAAGCCGTGGCTGGATGGGCTTCTCCATCCTGTGGGGGCTGAATATCGCTTACTCACTGGCAACATTGTTCTATCAGGTCGCCAGCTACAGTCAGCACCCAACTTACAGCCTGGTGTGCATTCTGGCGGTAATCCTGTTTAACATCGTAGCTATCGGTCTGCTGCGCCGCGCGCGTAGCCGGGTGGATATCGAACTGCTGGCAACCCGCAAGTCGGTAAGCAGTTGCTGCGCAGCCAGCACCACCGGTGATTGCCATTAATGGCTTCACTTATTCAGGTACGTGATTTGCTGGCGTTACGGGGCCGTATGGAAGCGACCCAGATAAGCCAGACATTGAACACTCCGCAGCCAATGATTAACGCCATGCTGCAACAGCTGGAAAGCATGGGCAAAGCCGTGCGGATTCAGGAAGAACCTGACGGCTGCCTCTCTGGCAGTTGTAAAAGCTGCCCGGAAGGCAAAGCCTGTCTGCGCGAGTGGTGGGCGCTGCGTTAACCATACTCCATCGCCTGTTTTGAAAAGCCCGGTATGCGTTTGCATCCGGGCTTTTTTGCGTGCGGCTTTCCATAAAAATGCAATTCTTGCAGCGCAACGTAAGTTCCTCTGAAAGCGTCTCGCAGGGATGAAAACTCGCTAATGCACAGATGTGGAGTGGCGCGTAGAGTCGCGGCATTCAAACAACAGGTGAAGGAACGCCATGAGTAAAAAGCAGAGTTCCACCCCACATGATGCGCTGTTCAAACTCTTTTTACGCCAACCGGAGACGGCACGCGATTTTCTTGCGTTTCATTTACCGGCACCCATTCACGCGCTCTGTGATATGAAAACCCTCAAGCTGGAGTCGAGGAGCTTTATTGATGACGATCTGCGTGAAAGCTATTCCGATGTGCTGTGGTCGGTGAAAACGGAACAAGGACCAGGATACATCTATTGTCTGATTGAACATCAAAGCACCTCAAACAAACTGATCGCATTTCGCATGATGCGTTACGCTATTGCCGCAATGCAAAATCACCTTGATGCTGGATACAAAACGTTGCCGATGGTGGTGCCATTGTTGTTTTACCACGGTATTGAAAGCCCCTATCCCTATTCGCTGTGTTGGCTGGATTGTTTCGCCGATCCCAAACTGGCAAGGCAGCTTTATGCCTCCGCATTTCCGCTGATTGATGTCACCGTCATGCCTGATGATGAAATCATGCAGCACCGACGTATGGCGCTGCTGGAGTTAATTCAAAAACATATTCGTCAACGCGATCTGATGGGGCTGGTAGAGCAAATGGCCTGCTTATTAAGTAGTGGATACGCTAATGACAGACAAATCAAAGGGCTGTTTAATTACATACTGCAAACTGGCGACGCTGTACGTTTTAACGATTTTATCGACGGCGTTGCCGAACGTTCACCGAAACACAAGGAGAGTTTAATGACTATTGCGGAAAGATTGCGGCAGGAGGGGGAACAATCCAAAGCCCTGCATATAGCCAAAATAATGCTTGAATCCGGAGTCCCTCTTGCAGACATCATGCGATTTACCGGGCTGTCAGAAGAAGAGTTGGCTGCGGCGAGTAGACTGGCCCCCTGAATCTCCAGACAACCAGTATCACTTATTTAAGTGATAGTCTTAATACTAGTTTTTAGACTAGTCATTGGAGAACAGATGATTGATGTCTTAGGGCCGGAGAAACGCAGACGGCGTACCACACAGGAAAAGATCGCAATTGTTCAGCAGAGCTTTGAACCGGGGATGACGGTCTCCCTCGTTGCCCGGCAACATGGTGTAGCAGCCAGCCAGTTATTTCTCTGGCGTAAGCAATACCAGGAAGGAAGTCTTACTGCTGTGGCCGCCGGAGAACAGGTTGTTCCTGCCTCT